>CANRFD010000005.1 GCA_947629845.1 uncultured Clostridia bacterium | reverse complement strand
GGGGTCTCTTCCTGCTTCACCGCTTCGACGGGGGCGGCTTCCTGTTGCGGTGCGGGTTCCGCATTTTCCGCGGGGGCGGCTGCGGCCTCTTCGGCTGCGGCGGCTTTCTTGTTCTTGACGCCGATCACGATCATGGCGATCACAAGTGCAATGATCAGCACAAGGATGACCGCAAGTACGATCACGAGCGGGAGGTTTTCTCTGATGAACTGCATAATAGTATCCATAATTTTTACTCCTTGCCTTTTCCTATATTGTAGCACGAAAAAGCGGGCGTGTCAATCCATTGACAAAATTTTTCCTTTCATGTATGATAAGAAATATGAAAAAAATCGCGATAATCGGGGGAGGAGCGGCCGGGATGGCGTCCGCGGTGCTCCTTGCACGCGCGGGGAAGGACGTCACCTTGCTCGAGCGCGGCGAACGGCTGGGGCGCAAACTCGCGGCGAGCGGCAACGGGCAGGGCAACGTTACCAACACCGCGATGGACGGCACGCACTATTTTTCCGATGAACCGGAGAAGGTCGCGGCGATCCTCTCGCAATTCGGGGCGGAGGAGGCGGTGCGCTTCCTCGAGAGCATGGGCGGCGTATTTGTGCCCGACGCGCGCGGCAGGGTGTATCCCGTTTCGCGGCAGGCCTCGGCCGTCACCGACCTGTTCCGCCGCGAGCTCGCCCGCCTCGGCGTGCGCATATGTCTCGGCGCACAGGTGACGCAGCTCGCATATGACAAAAAAATCGCACAATTCTGCGTCAATTGGGAGAAGGGACAGATGTGCGCGGACGCAGTCGTCCTCGCCGCGGGCGGAAAGGCCGCGAAGAACTTCGGTACGGACGGAAGCGCATACCGCTTGGCACAGGCGTTCGGGCACACCGTAACGCCGCTTTCGCCCGCCCTCGTGCAGCTCCGCACCGACCCCGCCGAGGTGCGCGGACTCAAGGGCATCCGCATGGACGCGCTTCTCTCGCTGGAGCGGAAGGGGGTCAGGCGGGCGGCGTTCCGCGGGGACGTGCTCTTCACCGAGAGCGGCGTTTCGGGCGACGCCGTGTTCCGCGCCTCCTCGTATGCGGAGAAGGGCGACGTGCTCCGCGTCGATTTTCTGCCCGACGTCCCCGCCGCGCGGCTCGAAAAGATCGCGGAGGAGGGCGACCTTCTGTGCGTGCTTCCCAACGGCCTCGCGCGCCGCGTCGCACGGCTGGCGGGCGAAAACGTACAAACGCTGCGGGATCTCATCAAAAATTTCCCCCTGCACGTCACGGGGACGCTGGGCTTCGACTACGCGCAGGTGACGAAGGGCGGCATCCCGCTCCTGGAGACGGACGCCCGCCTTATGAGCAAGCTGCAAAATGGCCTCTTCTTTGCGGGGGAGATCCTGAACGTCGACGGCGAATGCGGCGGCTACAACCTGCACTGGGCGTTCGCCTCGGCGCATGCCGTCGCGGAGGGGCTGAAATGAAGCTCACGTTCACCGATCTGACCCTTCCCGCGCACAAAAAGGAGAGCTCGCTTCTCGCCTATTGCGAAAAAAAGCTGCATGCGCCCGTAAAATATTTCCGCATTCTCAAAAAATCGCTCGACGCACGCGACAAGGCGAACATCAGGTGGGTGTATACGTTGGAGTGCGCCGACGAGGAGATTTCCCACCCCGTTCCCGTATTCCCGCAGGTCGTCCGCGCGCCGCGCGTCGTTATCGCGGGGGCGGGGCCGGCGGGGCTCTTCTGCGCACTGCGCCTTTTGGACTACGGCATCCGTCCCGTCGTTCTGGAGCGGGGCAGGGCGGTGGAGGAGCGCGCCGCCGACGTGGAAAACTTCAAACGGACGGGCGTGCTCGATCCCTCCTCCAACGTGCAGTTCGGCGAAGGGGGCGCGGGCGCCTTTTCGGACGGAAAGCTGAACACGCAGACCAAGAGCCCGTACCGCCGCGATATTTTGCAGACCTTTGTCAGGTTCGGCGCACCCGCGGAGGTGGAATACCTCGGCAAGCCGCACATCGGGAGCGACAACCTCGCCAAGGTCGTCGCGAACATGCGTGCCGATATCCTCGGCAGGGGCGGCGAAGTGCGCTTTTCCACGCAGCTCACCGATATCTTCCTCGCGGACGGCAAGCTCCGCGCGGTGGAGGCGGGCGGCGAAGTGTTGGAGGCCGACGATCTGGTGCTCGCCGTGGGGCACAGCGCAAGGGACACCTTCGAGATGCTGCTTTCTCGCGGGTTTTTGCTCGAACAGAAGGACTTTGCGGTGGGGGTGCGCATCGAACACCTCCAGAGCGCCGTCGGCCGCGCGCAGTACGGCAGCGGATATGCGGCGTTTCCCGCAGCCGACTACAGGCTCGTCTCGCACGCCTCGGAGCGTGCCGTGTTCACCTTCTGCATGTGCCCGGGCGGCGTGGTCATTCCCTCCGCGAGCGAAGAGGGGGGCGTCGTCACCAACGGCATGAGCGAATACGCGCGGGACGGCGCCAACGCCAATTCCGCGCTCGTGGCACAGGTGGGGAGGGCGGACTTCGGCAGCGAACATCCCCTCGCGGGCGTGGCGTTCCAGCGCAAGTTGGAGCGGGCGGCTTATTCCGCCGCGGGCGGCGGCTACCGTGCGCCCGTGCAGCTCGTCGGCGACTTTTTGGCGGGCAGGGAGAGCTATTACTTCGGCGAAGTCAAGCCCACCTACGCCTGCGGCACCGCGTTTGCGCCGCTCGAGGCCTACCTTCCGCAGGGGGTCGTCGGGGCGCTCCGTGCGGCCCTTCCCGATATGAACGCCAAGCTCGCTGGGTTTTCCTCCTACGACGCCGTGCTCACGGGGGTGGAGTCCCGCACGAGCTCGCCCGTGCGGGTGGTGCGGGGCGAAGATCTTGCCGCGGCGGGCAAAAAGGGCGTCTACCCCTGCGGCGAGGGCTGCGGCTATGCGGGCGGCATCGCCTCGGCCGCGGCGGACGGTCTGCGCGTCGCCGAGGCCATCGCGCGGAAGTATCTCTGAATTTTCACCTTATTTTTTCTGCCGTTCATGCGTCTTTCACGCTCTTTACACGCGGGGGCGGTATACTTTGGGCAACAAAAGCCACTCATCCATCATTTTTTCATATTCTCTCAATTTTCGCTCTTCCCGTCTTTGGGGAGGGCGAAAATGTTTGCCCGCAAAAATTTTGTGAAATTCCGTCCATGCTCTTGCAAAGACGGCAGCAATATGGTAAAATGTAAAAAAATACATATAGGGGGAAAGACAATGAAAAAGAAATGGAAAGTCGTTGCGCTCGCAACAAGCTGCCTGTTGGCGTTCACCGCGCTGGCGGCCTGCGGCGAGAGCGGCGGAAACACGGGTACCGGCGGCGGTGAAAATCCCGGCGGCGGCCAGACGGTAGAGACGAAGGTAGAGAGCGTCCGCATCTGCTTCGACAATTTGCCCGGCGACGAGATCGAGCTGCCCGCTTCGGATACCACATACAAGGTGGATGGCGCGACCGAGCTCAAGGCGTTCGCCTTCGACGGCGCCACGATCGCTTCCACCGACTCCGTCGCGACCTATTCGAACGGCGTGTTCACGGCGAAGGGCACGGGCATCATCACCTATAAGGCCAACGGCGAGAGCGGCCGCGTGGAGGTCGTCCCCGCCTACGTCACCGATCCGGGCAACCAGTACACGGGCAAATCCGACGACAAGGCGGAACTTCCCGGCACCTACCTCGGCAGAACGCACGATCCCTCCTTCATCGAGGTGACGGAGGGCGGCAAGCCCGTCTATTACCTCTTCTCCACGGGGTGGGCCGATACCTCGAATGTCGACGACATCGCGACGTACGGCAACGCCATCCACCGCTCCGAGGACATGCTGACGTGGGAGATGATGGGCAGAACGTTCGACGTCGAAAAGAAGGACGAACAGTTCCTCGACACCGAGACGGGCAATTGGCTGTACGGCGGCACGCACAGTGGCTACGGCGAGGCGGACGCCTCGTGGTGGGCGCCCGACATCGTGAAGTGCCCCACGGGCGGCTATTGGCTGTACACCTGCGTCGTCGACGGCGCGGAAAAGAACGAGGGCATGTCCGAAGCCGGCGGCGTGTATGCGCGCGCCTGCATCCTGCTGTATCACTCCAACAGCCTGCTCTCGGGCACCTTCAAGCCCGTGCTGTTCCCCGAAGGCCATAAGGACGCGGGCAAGCCCGTCGTTCTCATGCAGTCCTCCATCCTGCGCGGCGAGAGCGAGGCCGACGTCAACGGCATCGACCCGCAGATCATCTACACGCCCGACGGCAAGATGTACATGGCGTACGGCTCCTTCGGCTCGGGCGACTACATCATCGAGCTCGACCCGCAGACGGGCATGCGCAAGGACGGCAAGGGCTGGCAGACGCAAGACGAGATCCGTGGGTACGTCGCCGACATTCAGGACGATTGGGGCTCCGTAGCAAGCGACAGCGTCGGCTGGGAGCACGATTATTACGGCAAGAACATCAGTAAGTCCAACATGGAGGCCCCCGTGCTCGCCCGCCACGACAACGTGAAGATCTTCGACGAGACGGCGACCTTCGACGCAAACAACGAACCCACGGGCGTCACGGGCAAGACGTATTACTACACCATGCACTCCTACGACGGCTTGGAGGACAACTATCAGATGTGGGGCGGCAGAAGTGAAAGCCCGCTCGGCATATTCAAGTCGGCAGGGGGCGAGGGCATCGTCCGCAACGTCGGCCACGGCAACGCCAAGAACACGGGCAACAAGTACATGGGCGCCTTCGTATGGAGCAGCAAGAGCAGCACGAGCAAGGAGATCGACATCATCCTGCCCGGCCACAACGACCTCTTCACGACGGGCGCCGGCGTGAGCGTCGCGGCATACATCACCCGCACGACCTCCTTCCCCGGCTCCTCCGCGGACGACGTCGCCTCCTTCGTCACGCAGATCCACCAGTACTATCTCAACTCCAAGGGCGACATCTGCATCAACGCCAACCGCTACAGCGGCGAAATGATGCGCACCGTCACCAAGGCCGAGCTGCTGAAGTACACCGACGGCGGCAAGTTCAAGATGGTATATACGACCAACCAGTACGATAAGAACGAAGCGACCGGCACGGGGAAGAACGTCTCCGTCGACGTCATCCTCGGCGAGGACGGCACGATCAAGCAGGGAACGAGCGAGATCGGCACATGGCAGATGTACGGCAAGTGCTACATCAAGCTCTCCTTCACCGAGGCGCAGGCCAACGGCGAAAAGACGTACTACGGCGTCGTCACGCCCGCATGGCTCGGCGACCAGAACAAGTCCGGCTTCACCATCACGGGGCTGGGCTACACCAACCCGCAGGTGAGCATGTCCATCTTCATGAACAACTACTCCACGCTGCAGGGCGAGGGGCTCGTCGGCTGATAAAAACGCATAAAAAAGGACGCCTTTGCGGGCGTCCTTTTTTGTATGTAAAATGCGTTTTTTTCGACCCCGTTCCGCGGTTTTTCCGTCTTTTACACAAAGATCGCCTTGGGCTCCGCCGCATTTCGGGCGGAGAGAACGGCGTAGAGCGCGGCGGCGTTTTGGTCGATGCGGTAGCACGCCTGCGCCTCCTTTTTGAGAAGGGCTTCGTCGCTGTGCCGCACGAGGACGGGGAACTTGCTCCCGCCGAGCATGGAGAGCGTCTCGTCCGCGCCCTCCTTCTTCACGGCGAGCACGTTGCAGTAGAGGGGGGATTGGGCAAATTCGCGCACGTCGGCGAGCGTCACGCCGAGGAAATTCTGCGCGAGGATGCGCTTGATGCGGGCGCGCGTGTACCGCTTGGACGTCACCTTGTCCACAAAATCGCCGTAGACGGGGTTGCTCCTCGCCAGCGTTTTCAGGCGGTTTTCCAGCCCCTCGGAGCAGTCGGGCACGGCGGCGACGGCCGCGGCGGGGGAGGAGACGACGGCGCACAGGGCCGCCCGTTGGAAGCTCTCGGGGGCGCGCACGGGGAAGTCCTCGAACACGGCCTGCGGGACGTTCTTCCGCAGCAGCTTCCTGTTCTTCCTGAAATCGCCCTCGAGCGCGGCGCGGATGGCGGCGGCGGAGGAAAATCCGTCGTGCAGCGTCTCGTCCGCAAATCCGCCGCCCGTGCGGAGGATGGGCAGGGGCTCGATGCTGCTGCGCTCGCTCACGATGGCGTGGCAGTATTCGCCGCCGAGGATGTTGTTGGGGGAGGAGAGCAGCGCCCCGTCGATCTCGGGGAAGAATGCGGCAATGGCGGCGTTGCGGGCGCGGATGTACGACTCCCCGCCCTTCATGTTCTCCTTGAGCGCCGCCTTGAACGCCTTGTTCTCGGAGGAGAGCGCAGCCCCGAGGGAGGCGAATTGCTCCTTCGTCCCGCTCTCGCAGCCGAACGCGAGCGCAGCGACGGCGGGAATGGCCGAGAGGATGTGAACGGCGCCCCGTGCGAACAGTTCGGCGGGGGAGACGGCAAAGGCGGCGGGGAGCTCCAGAACGACGTCGGCGCCGCCGAGGACGGCATGCCGCGCGCGGACGTATTTCTCCGCGACCGCCGCTTCGCCGCGCTGGGTGAAGTCCCCGCTCATCAGGCAGAGCACTTTTTCGCATCCGCTCTCGGCGCGGGCGCGCTCCAAAAGGTAGGCGTGTCCGTTGTGAAAGGGGTTATATTCGCAAATGACCGCACAAAATTTCATTTTTTCACCGTGTGTCCTTTACAATTTCCACCGAAAGGTGTATAATAATGGAAAGCATTTCCCGTGCACCATTATACACGATGCGCGGCGAAAAATAAAGTATTACGGAGAAAAAATCATATGGCATTTATGGACAAGGTAAAATCCTTTGGGAGAAAGGTCATGGAGAGCGGCACGATCATCGAAAAGATCAAGCAAAAGGCCTCGGCGATCGATAAGAAGATCGTCCTGTGCGAGGGCGAGGACAGCCGCGTCGTAGAGGCGGCGTACATCTGCGTGCGCGATAAGATCGCCCGCATCGTCCTCCTCGGCAATGCCGACCAGATCAAAGTGAAAAATCCCGACATCGATCTCACGGGTGTGGAGATCGTCGACCCCGCGACTTCGCCCAAGCTCCCCGAGTATGCCGATCTTCTCTATGAACTTCGCAAGGCGAAGGGCATGACGAAGGAAGAGGCGGCGGAGCAGGCCAAGGACGCGACCTTCTTCGGCGCGCTCATGCTCAAGAGCGGCGATGCGGACGGGCTCGTCTCGGGCGCCTGCCATTCGACGGCGAACACCCTGCGCCCCGGCCTTCAGATCATCAAGACGGCGCCCGGCGTTGCCGCGGTCTCCAGTTTCATGATCATGGCGGGCTCCAACAGCTACGTCGAGGACGACGTCCTCGTCTTTGCCGACTGCGGGCTCAACCCCACCTACACGGCGGAAGGCCTTGCCGACTGCGCCCTCGCCACGGCGAAGAGCGCCAAGGACATCGCGGACATCGAACCGCGCGTCGCCATGCTCTCCTTCTCGACGAAGGGCAGCGCCAAGCACGACAACGTCACCCTCGTTCAGGAGGCCACAAAGATCGCACAGGCGAAGGCGCCCGACCTCGCGCTCGACGGCGAATTGCAGTTCGACGCCGCCCTCGTCCCCGAAGTCGCCGCCCTGAAGGCGCCCGGCTCCAAGGTCGCGGGGCACGCCAACGTGCTCATCTTCCCCGACCTGCAATCGGGCAACATCGGCTACAAGATCGCGGAGCGCCTCGGCGGCTTCCAGGCCATCGGCCCCATCTGTCAGGGCTTTGCCAAGCCGCTTAACGATCTCTCCCGCGGCTGCAAAGTTTCGGATATCGTCAGCGCCGTCGCCATCACCGCCATCCAGTCCGTTTTGTAAGGAGAAACATCCATGAAAATTCTCGTCATCAACGCAGGGAGCTCCTCGCTCAAATACCAGCTCATCAATATGGAGACGGAGGAAGTCCTTGCCAAGGGCGGATGCGAACGCATCGGCATTCCGGGCGGCAAGCTCACGCATAAGGCGCACGGCGAGACATTCGTCATCGAGCAGGAGCTGAAGAGCCACACCGACGCCATCTCCCTCGTGCTCAAAGAGCTCGTCGACAGCAAGGCGGGCGTCATCAGGAGCATGGACGAGATCGATGCCGTGGGGCACCGCGTCGTCGCCTCGGGCGAGGCGTTCACCAAGACCACCCTCGTCACCGACGAAGTGATGGAGACGATGGAGGTCATCAAGGAGCTCGCGCCCCTTCACAATCCCGCGGCCATCTTGGGCGTGAACGCCTGCCGCGCCGTCATGCCCGGCAAGAAGATGGCGCTCGTATTCGATACCTCCTTCCACGCGACGATGCCCGACTACGCCCATCTGTACGCCATCGATTACGACGACTATAAGGAGTACAAGGTTCGCCGCTACGGCGCGCACGGCACCTCCCACAAGTTCGTCTCGCAGGCGGCGGCGGAGTACCTCGGCAAAAAGCCCGAGGAGCTCAAGATCGTCACCTGCCACCTCGGCAACGGTTCGTCCATCTCCGCGGTAGACGGCGGCAAGTGCATCGATACGTCGATGGGCTTCACCCCGCTCGCGGGCGTCCCCATGGGCACGCGCAGCGGCGACATCGATTACGCCGCCGTGGAATTTCTCTGCCGCAAGAAGGGCATGACGATGGCGGAAGGGCTCAACTATCTCAACAAAAAGTGCGGCATGCTCGGCGTTTCGGGCGTCTCCTCCGACTTCCGCGACCTCTGCGCCGCGGCGGACGAGGGCAACTACCGCGCTCAGCTCGCCCTGAAGATGTTCTCCTATTCGTGCAAGAAGTACGTTGGCGCCTACATGGCTGCGCTCGGCGGGCTGGACGTCATCGTGTTCACGGCGGGCGTCGGCGAAAACACGCCGAGCGTACGCGAAGAGATCTGCGAGGGAATGGAGGCGTTCGGCATCGTGCTCGACAAAGAAAAGAACGTCTACAAGAACGACGGCGCCATTCACGACCTCTCCGCAGCGGGCTCCAGGGTGAAGATCCTCGTCATTCCCACCAACGAAGAGCTCGTCATCGCGCGCGAAACGGCGGCGCTTGTCTGATTTTTCGCAAAAACAATAAAACCGACGCGAAAAACGATTGACAGAAGCGCATAAATCAAATATAATTATCAAGTCAATGGTTCCCGTAATCGACGTGCGGAGCTCTGTCGCGCGGAAAATTTATGCCGGAGAACTCTCCTTCGAGTTCGAAGCGGACGGGCAGCTCCTCGAAATACCGTTTACGCGGTTTTCGGCTCCCGTGCAGGCAGATCTCACCTACGAGATCTTTACGGACAACGCGGTAGAGGTGCGGGGAAACATCACCATCGCCCTGCAGGGCGCCTGCTCGCGCTGTCTCGCGGAGGCAGGCCGTACGTTTGTGCGGGAGGCGGAGGCGCTGTTCGTCCCCGGCGAGCCCCGCGGCGAAGAGTACGGCTACACGGGCGGCGTCGTGCGGCTCGAAGAGTTCCTGCGCGACACGGTGGCGTTCGCACTCCCTTCAAGACTTTTGTGCGATGCGTGCAACGACGAATAAATACGCAAAGAGAGGTAAATAATCATGGCGGTTCCCAAGGGAAAACAATCGAAGAGCAGAACGAATAAGCGCTTCGCAAACTATAAGGCGACGGCGCCCACGCTTGTCGAGTGCAAGCATTGCCATCAGCTCAAGGTCGCCCACAAAGTTTGCGCGAACTGCGGCTATTACGACGGCCCCGAACCCGTCCTCGATTTCGAGGAAGAGAAGAAGAAGTGATCACAAAAGCGGACGCAGCCGTCCGCTTTTTGTATACAGAGGGAGAACGATCATGAACATGTCGGCATTTTTTAATCTTTCGTACGGGGTATATCTCTGTACGTCGTGGGACGAAGGCCGTCCCGTCGGATGCGTCGCAAACAGCGCGATGCAGGTGACCTCCTCGCCCGCCACCATAGCGGTGAGTCTCAATCGCGTCAACCATACCCACAAGTGCGTGGAGGAGACGGGCTTTTTCACCGTGTGCGTGCTCGGCGAGAAGTGCGACCCGCAGCTCATCGGGAACTTCGGCTTCCGCTCCTCGCGCGATACCGATAAGTTCGCCAAGACGCCCTACGCCGTCCGCGGAAAGATGCCCGTGCCCGACGGCTGCCTCTGCTATTTCGCATGCAAAGTCGTGCAAAAAATGCAAACGGAGACGCACACCGTGTTCCTCGGCGAAGTGTACGAGGCGGAAGTGCTGCACAGCGGCACACCCATGACCTATTCGTACTATCACAAGGTGCTCAAGGGCAAAACGAGCGTCAACGCGCCGACATACGTCGAGGAGAAAAAGAAGGAGGGCGGAAAGCGCTACGTCTGCAAGGTCTGCGGCTACGAATACGACGGCGACATTCCCTTCGAAGATCTCCCCGAGGACTGGACGTGCCCCCTTTGCGGCGTCGGCAAAGAAATGTTCGAACCCATCGAATAACTCACCCCTTGGCTCCCCCCTTTGGGGGAGCTGTCACGCAGTGACTGAAGGGGTTCTCCCCGCCCGTTCTCCTCATTCCGAGGCTCCGCAGGAGCCGAGCGAATCTTCCCTTATCCCCCGCCAATATATTTGTCATGTCGAGCGTAGTCGCCCCGCCCGTCTTGCCCCCTCCACGGGAGGGGGGTAGGGGGTGGGCTCGCCCCGCCATATAAAATGTCATGTCGACCGAAGGCGTAGCCGAAGTGGAGACATCTCCACCTTATTTTGAGATTTCTCCACGCGCCGCCTACGCGGCTTGGTCGAAATGACAGACCCCGCCACACAAATTACGTCATGTTGAGCCGCCCGCCGACGTCCTTGTCGGCGGGCGTGTCGAAACATATCCTTATTCCCGCCCGTCCGCCGCGTCATTCTGACGCGCAGCAATTCGCCCCCTCTGCCGAGGGGGCGAATTGCGTAGCGAAGAATCCCGAACAACGAAGTCCGCCCCCCAAAAAAATTTCAAAAACCCCTTGACAACATACCGTACGGGGGTATATAATACAAATACCCCACAGGGGTATAGGAGGAAGTATGGAGGAGTGCTGCAACTGTGCAGAGCGCAAGACCGTTCGCACGGAGGAGGAAAAAAAGGCGCTTTTGGCGCGGATCAACCGCATCGCGGGGCAGATCGGCGGCGTCAAAAAGATGGTGGAGGAAGATCGGTACTGCGAGGACATCTTGGTGCAGCTTGCCGCCATCGACAGGGCGGTGAAGAGCCTCTCCGGCGTCATGCTCGCCCGACACATGCACACATGTATCCTTGACGACGTGAAGGCGGGCGACACCCGTTCGCTCGACGGCATCGTCGAACTCTTCAAGAGGTTTTTATAAGATGAAGAAGAAATTTTCGGTGACGGGCATGACGTGCGCTGCGTGCGCCTCGGGCATCGAGCGCAGCGTAAAAAAGCTGAACGGCGTCGCCTCTTGCACCGTCTCTCTCATGGGGGAGAGCATGGAGGCGGAATTTGACGAAGCCGTCTGCACCGAGCAGGACATCAAGTCCGCCGTCTCCTCTTTGGGGTACGGCGCCTACGATTACGGCAAAGTTCCCCAAAAGAAGGGGGAACGCCTGACGCTTCTCACCCGCTTTCTGCTCTCTCTTGTGCTGCTCGTGCCCGAGATGTACCTTGCGATGGGGCACATGATCTCGGAGAACATCGTGCCGCACGGCTGGCTCAACTACGGCTTCCAGATCGCTCTGACCTTCGCCGTGCTCTGCATCAACTATAAATTTTTCGTGAGCGGCGTGCGCGCGGCGTTCAAACTCGTCCCCAACATGGATACGCTCGTCACGCTCGGCGCGGCCGTCTCCTTCGTTTACAGCGTCATCGTCGTGAGCGTCAACGTCTCCACCCACGCCGTGTTCTTCGAATCGGCGGCGATGATCGTCACCCTTGTGACGCTCGGCAAATTTCTCGAGGACAAGAGCAAGAAGCGGACGGGGCGGGAGATCGAGAAGCTGCGCTCGCTCGCACCCGACACCGTCACCGTCGAACGGGACGGAAACCGCAAAACGCTGCCGCTTTCCGAGGTTGAAGAGGGGGATATCGTCGTCGTGCGGCAGGGTGAAAGCATCGCCGTGGACGGCACGGTCACGGAGGGGCACGCCTTTGTCGACCAGTCGGCGGTCACGGGCGAGAGCCTGCCCGTGGAATTTACGGCGGGCATGAACGCCGTGAGCGCCTGCCTCGTCAAGAGCGGCTATCTCAAGATCCGCGCCGAACGTGTGGGCGAAGATACCATGCTCTCGGGCATCATCCGCATGGTGCGGGAAGCGGGGGCGAGCAAGGCGCCCATCCAGAAGTTTGCTGACAGGGTCTCGGCGGTGTTCGTGCCCCTCGTCCTGTCCCTCGCGCTCATCACCTTCATCATCTGGATCTCGGTGACGGGGGACGTGTACCGCGCCTTCAACTTCGGGGTGAGCGTCATCGTCATCTCCTGCCCGTGCGCGTTGGGGTTGGCAACGCCCGTCGCCGTGATGGCGGCAACAGGCAGGGGAGCCGCCCTCGGCGTGCTCTTCAAAAATGCCGAAGCCATGCAGAAAATGGCGACCGTGCACGATATTTTCCTCGATAAGACGGCGACCGTCACCGAGGGCAAGCCCCGCGTCGTGTTCTTCGAAGGGGACGACGAAGCCAAAAAAGTGGCATATGGGGTGGAAAATCAGCTCAATCACCCGCTCGCACAGTGCATCGTGGCGTACTGCGGCGGGGGCTACGAGGCGGAGAGCGTGGAGTACGTCGCGGGGCAGGGCGCCGTGGGCGTCGTGAACGGAAAGACGTACTTCCTCGGGAACGAAAACCTGATGCAGGCGCGCGGCGTTTTGTTCGACGCTTGGCTCGAGACGTTCAACCGCCTCTCCTCGGAGGGAAAAACGGTGCTCTTCCTCGCCGATTCCGACAGCGTTTTGGCGGTTTTCGCACTTGCGGACACCTTAAAGGCGGGCAGCAGGGAGGCGATCGCCGAACTCTGTTCGCTCGGCTGCATGCCCGCCATGCTCACGGGCGACAACGCCGCCGTCGCCAAGTACATCGCGGCGCAGGCGGGCTTCCCGCCCTACGATAGCTGCGTCTGCCCCCAGCTTTTGCCCGAGGACAAACTTCGCTATGTAAAGAACGCGCGCGAGCAGAACGAGGCGGCAAAGCGTACTTCCCGCGAGGCGAAGCGGGCAAACTTCTACGTCGCCATGGTGGGCGACGGCATCAACGACGCCCCCGCCTTGAAGGAAGCGGACATCGGCGTCGCGATGGGGAACGGCACCGACGTCGCCATCGAGAGCGCGGACGCCGTGCTCGTGCGCGGGGATCTCGGCTCTCTGCCCCGCGCCGTCAAGCTCGCCCGCAAGACGATGCGCATCATCAAACAAAACCTCTTTTGGGCGTTTTTCTACAACTGTATCGGCATTCCGCTCGCCGCAGGTGCGCTGTCTACGCTCGGCGTCACGCTCGATCCCATGATCGCGGCCGCGGCGATGAGCCTTTCGTCTCTCTTCGTGGTGACGAACGCCCTGCGCCTGACGCGCTTTCTCAAAACCAAACAAAAAAATATCAATATGGAGGATACAACTATGAAAAAGACTTTGACTGTGGAAGGAATGATGTGCGAACACTGCGCAAAACGCGTCACCGATGCGCTCGCCGCCGTCCCCGGCGTCACGGACGCCAAGGTGAAGCTCGGCAAAAAAGGCAAGCCCGGCACGGCCACCGTAGTGCTTTCGGAGGAAGTCGCAAACGATGCGCTTGCAAAGGCCGTCACCGAAGCAGGCTACACCGTGACCGCGATCGCATAGCCATACGTTCGGCCGATATGCCGAAAACCCACAGCGTTTTGCGGGTATTCGACATTTTCCGCCAAAGAAAGCGCGTATGCGCATGAAAGCATATGCTATTCTGTCATAAAAAAGAGGTGTGTTTTATGGCAGAAACTTTGCTCTTGGACAGGCGCACGCAGGGAATTGTGGAGGACTACATCCCCGACGGGGAGATTCTCGCATCCCTCGTGCGCTTTTTTTCCGTCTTTTCCGACAGCACGCGGCTGAAAATTTTGTCCGCGCTCGCCATTTCCGAGATGTGCGTCACCGATATTTCCCGCGTGCTCGAAATCAATCAGACGACGGTCTCCCACCAGCTGCGCTTTTTGAAGGACGCGGGGCTCGTCGGCAGCGAACGCCACGGCAAGATCATCTTTTACTTTCTGCGCAACGACCTCGTCAACGACGTGCTCTTAAAGGGCGTCGAATTTTTAGGCTACTGACCGCCCCCTCTCCGCGGAAAGTCACATTTCAATCGCCCCCTCCACGGAAGGAACGGTTCCTATTCGCCCCCTCCTCGGGAGGGGGGGTAGGGGGGTGGGGCTCCGCCCATATCCCGCGAACCGCCCGAAAGGCTTCCCCCTTTTGGGGCGCCGCAGGCGTGCCTTGCGCTGAAGCTCCGCCGTAGGCGGTGATGGGGATTGAGCCATAATCCCGCCCACTCCTCATTCCGAGGCTCCGCAGGAGCCGAGCGAATCTTCCCTTACCCACCGCTCCCGCCGCAAAATCACGTCATGTTGAGCCACAGCCGACCGCACCCGCGGTCGGCTGTGTGTCGAAACATGTCCTTATTATAACCCCCCTCGCGCCTTTCCGCCGCGTCATTTTAGGCATAAAGAAATCGGAACAGCAATAATTGACCTATTCCAAACAAAAATAAAATAAAAAAATGTTAAAAAATTTCATTCCAACGATTGACAACGGCGGTCGGCAAGTAATATAATTGTTAAAAAACCGTGATGTTGTCAAATATGCACTGCAATTTGCCGGGGGAACATCAGCGATATCGGTCAAAATGCCGCTCCGTATTTGTAACGATCGGGAATTTTTACAGCGGGAGAAAAGGCATGAAAAGGCTCATTTTGTGGTTGGTGACGGCGCTCTTGACCATATGCCTCGCGGTGGGTACGCTCACCGCCTGCGGCGAAGCGGAAGGGGCGGATGCCGGCGAAAATCAGGATCAGACGACGCAGGGTGAAGATCCGTCCTCGGGCGAAAGCGGCGAAAGCGGCAGCGGCGAGGGCGAAAGCGGCGAAGATCCCGAACAGCATCACGATCAAAATGCTTCGGGCGGGGAAGAAGATCCCGGCTCGGATGCCGAAAAAGACAAGGATCCCGAAGGTCAGGGCGGCGAACAGGGGGACGAGGGCGGAGGCACGCCCGCTCCTGCGGAGACCGTCGCCGGGCAGTGGACGGGCGCAACGGCCGCGGGGCTGCTCGGCGGGCAAAACGCCTCCGACGCCATTACAATATATATTGCGTTGGACGAAGGCGGCGAGCACGGATATGCCGTCGTGCGCGTCCGCGAACGCTTGGAGAGCCAAACGGTCACGGTCTATTTTGCGGTTGCGCTCTCGGGTGAAAACGGCAGCTTCGCCGGCGATTGCACCTACGATTTGGGTGCGGGAACGTCCGCAACGGGCCACGTCACCGCAACCTGCTCCGAGGGCGCCCTTTCCGTCACCGTTGGGGGAATTTGGGGCGCCGACAAGACCTTTTCCTTCCCCACCCGCGCCGAACTCCCCGACGAAATTTCTCCCGACGGCAGGCTCTACCCCGCCCGCAAGGACTATGCCGAGCTTCCCTACATCTTTGATTTCGGAGAAAACGCCGTCCTCTCGTGCGGAAATACGGCAAATGACGACGTCGTCTTGCCGGATGCCGCCTTCTATCCCGTCGGAAATCACATCGTAGTCACCGTTCCGCAGTCCGCGGAGAACCAAAAAGCGGTGACTTTTATTATTTATCGTGAAAACGGGGTCTACTATGCCACCGCTTCGGGCAGCGGGGAGGCCTTTTCTCTCTCGGAAGAACGCCCCGCGCCCGTGTACACGCTCACCTTCTCGCTGGGCGGCTGCAATGGCGTCGCCTGCACCGAAAACGCGATCCCCGCGCCGCTCACGGCGGATAAGGAGAACGGCTACACCGTCACCCTTCCCGCTGCGCCCGTGTGGGAGGGCTACGCCTTTTTGCATTGGAACATCGACGGCGAAGAGTGCGCTCCCGCCTCGCAGTATACGCTGCATGCGGACGCCCAAGCAGTCGCCGTTTGGGAGGTAAAAACCGACCCCATCCCCGCAAAATCTATCGCAGGGCTGTGGAGCGGGGCAGTTACTTCGGCGGGAGAAATCAAGCTCTCCGTCGCCCTCTTCGAGGAGGAACAGGCGGGCGCCGCGGGTGTGCTCGTCGTCAAGACAACACCGTCCGCGGGCGAACCCGTCCATCATGCCGCGCCGATCGAGGCGCTCGACGGCAAGTATTTTGCCGATTTTGGCAGCGGGGTCGGCGAACTGTCGGCACAGGGCGACGTTCTCACCTTCACGGGCACGCAAAATAGCGCGCCGCAGCTCAAATTCACCGTTCATGACGAACTTCCCGCCTCCTCGCCCGTCGCCGACGGCGTGTATCACGCATGGGAGGGGGAGGAATACCGCGGGCAGTACACCTTCTCCCGCAGCGGCACGGCTCTCGTCGACGACGCGGGCACGCTATATAATGTGGTATATGTCGGCGAATACGGGGCGCTCATCCGTAGCGGGGAGAACACCTTCCGCGCCGTGCTCGTCACCGAGGGCGGCAGCCGCTATCTCATCGGCGGCTGGAAGTCCGCCTTGACGGATGTCGCGCCCGCAGTCGTCACGTTCAGCCTCGGCGATCATGCGGCGGAGGGCAGCAAGACGCCCGCCGAGCGCAAGGTGAAACCGGGCTCGTCGGTATCGCTCCCGTCCGCTCCCGCAGCGGCGGAGGGCTACCGTTTTGTCGGTTGGTATCACGGCGAAGAACTCGCGGGCGATGCGGGCAGTTCCTGCACCGTCCACGGGAGCACAACCTTCACCGCACATTGGGAAGAATTGCCGCCCGTCGTGCAATATTCCGTCAGCTATGTACCGGGGGACGCGGGTAGCGAAGCGGAAAATTTGCCGACGGATGGCAAAAAATATGAAGATGGGGTCGAAATAACCGTCTCCGACGTTCAGCCAGGCTGGGTGGGGCACAATTTCCTCGGCTGGCGTGCGGAGGGCGATCGGCTCTATCACGCAGGGGAGACTTACAGGGTGAACGGGCAGGACGTCGTGTTCGTCGCGCAGTGGGAGACGATCGCGCCGCCGACCTACACCGTTCACTTTGAAGTCGGCGAGCATGCGGCGCACGGTGCGTCCGTCGCGCCCATGGAGGGCGTTTGCGGCGAGATCGAGCTGCCCGAGCCGCCCGAGGCAGCGCGCGGGTACGCGTTCGCGGGCTGGTACCGCGGCGAAACTTCGGTCGGCGCGGGGAAAGCGGCCTACACGGTCACGGGCGACGAGACGCTCACCGCCCATTGGGAAGCCATTCTCTACACCGTGCAGTTTGAAGTGAACAAGCCGCAAAATTCCCATGGCGAAGTGTCGGGCGAGCACGCAAAACTCACGGCTTCTCTGCAAAACGCCCAATTTTCGCTGCCCTCGCTCACGCTCACGGGGTACGAACACACAGGCTGGAAGCTCGGCGGCGAGCTCCTTACGGGCGGCGCGGCGCAGCTCACCGAGGAGCGCCTTCCCGCCGAGGGCGACGTTCTCACCCTGACGGCACAGTGGTCGGCGGTCGCGTACACGCTCAGGTTCACGCCCGCCGCGCCCGAGGGCGAGGAGGGGGAAGCTACGGGCTCCGCCGGCGACATCACCGTGTCGTTGGACGACGCCCAAACTCAGCTCCCCACGCTCTCCTTTGCGGGCTACGTGTTCAAGGGCTGGACGACGGGCGGCAGCGCACCCTCCGCGAGCTTTTCTCTCACCGAGGCGCTCATCGAGGGTCTGTCGGGCGGCAAGGTCTTTTTCTTCACCCCTGTGTGGGAAAAGATCCCCGTAGACCGCTTTTCCGTCACCTTCTCGGAGGGCACGGACGACGACGTCACGGGCATGCCGCAAAACACTTCGGCGGAGCGGGGCGAGTTCCCCATTCCTGCGGAAGAGCCCACGCGCGTCGGCTACCTCTTCGAGGGCTGGCAAGCAGGCGGCGTCGGCGTCCTGTACAGGGCAAACGGCGAAAACGCTGTCTATTCTCTGGATGCCGCCGTCGAATTTGTCGCCGCGTGGCGTGCCGTCGAGTACGTCGTGGTGTTCGGCAACGGCAACGGGGCCGCCGATATGCCAAGCGGCGCAACGCTCACGCTGGAACGCCCGTCCTTTGTCGCCGAGCCCGCGCCCTCGCGCGTCGGCTATCTCTTCGACGGCTGGACTTGGCAGGACGAAGCCCCTTGTGAAAAATTCACACTCACGCGGGACATCATCAAGTCGCTCGGCGGCGGCACGGAGATCGTCCTTTCCGCCCACTGGTTGGCCAAACGGTACACGCTGCTCTTCGATGGGGGAACGCCTTCGGGCGCGACCGGCCTCCCCGAGAGCATGGAGGTGACATTGGAACATCCCACCGCAAAGCCCGAGGCCCCTGCAATGGCGGGTTATTTTTTTATGGGCTGGACGTGGTTTGTCGCCGAAGGCGTCTTGCAGAGCGAACCCGCGCCGTCCTTCACGCTCACCGAGGCCATCGTCATCGCCCTCGGCGAGGCGTCGAGCGTCACGCTCACGGCAAATTGGAAGGAGACGCCCGTCGAGTACACCTTCAAGTTTTATGCCGACGCCTCCTGCACGGGCGAACCCGTCTGCACCCGCACGGCGTCTCTTCTCTCGGGGGAACCCATCCCCGCGGACGACTGCAGCGTCCGCCCCGGCGAGGCAGCCGCAGGCTACACCTTTACGGGTTGGTTTTTCTCGTTCGGCGGGGAAGAAATTCCCGTCGATCCCGCCTTCGTGCCCTCCCGCTACGGCGTCACGGAGCTGCATTTTTACGCGGCTTGGCAGTTTCATTTAGAGATCGGCTCGCCCGATAATTCCCTCTCCGATACCGGCCTCGCCCCCGTCTACACGGAGCAGCTGAAGGTGGGCGAAATGCTCACCTTCTCGGGCTCCATGACGTCGCGTGCCGAGTTCAGCGATCAAACGCTCTTTGCATATCTGTTCCCTTGGGAGGTCTGGGGCGCCATGCGTCTGGACTCCGCGCTCACCAATACGGCCAACGGCAACACCGTCTACCTCGAGGAAATGGATTGGCACATCACCAAGTTGAGCGGCGTCGACGCCGATACATTTTTGGATGTCATCCGCGACTGTAACATCACCCTGACCTTCGATTGGACGCAGGCAGACGTCATCAGGGTGATTTTCGAGGCGACGGGAAGGGAGAGCGGTGTGCAGCAGCGGATGGAATTTTTGGTGACGGGCAGCCTGCCCGAAAGCTGCACGGTCGGCCTTGGCGGCAGCCATTCCCACACCGTCCTTACCTCCCGCACCCACCACCCCGCCCCCTGATTCATCTCCGTCCTCGCCCGTTCTCCTCATTCCGAGGCTCCGCAGGAGCCGAGTGAATCTTCCCCAATTCACCGAACTGCCCGTCCACCCCCCAAGGCTTCCCCTTTTGCAAAGGGGAAGCTCCGCCGTAGGCGGTGATGGGGATTGAGCCATAAATCACGCCCACCTTATTCCTTTGCTCGTCTCCCGCGTCATTCTGCCCCGCCCACATCCTGCCCCGCCCACGGGCAACTGCGTCATCCTGAGCCGCCGCCGACCGCATCCGCGGTCGGCGGCGTGTCGAAGGATCCCGAACAACGAAGTCCGCCCGCCCCTTGGCTCCCCCTCGAGGGGGAGCTGTCACATAGTGACTGAAGGGTGTCATATAATCACGTCATCCTGCCCCGCGCGCACCATTCGTCTACTAAGCGCGGCACGAGGAGCAAAGCGACGAAGTAGCCGCCGCCGACCGCACTCGCGGTCGGCTGCGTGTCGAAGGATGTCCTTATCACGCCTCCCCCCATATGGATTAAATCGCCAAAATGCAAAAAAAATACCATAACCGCTTGACAATGGGGGGGGGTGGAATTATAATGTTATAAAATCCGTATATTGTACAAAAAATGCGGCGGCGTACACAGGCGTACACAGGCGTACATATGGCGTCCAAGGGCGAACAAATCAGCAACATGTTGTGGCATCAGGGGGGGGATCGCCCGCTGCACGGCCCGCTGCACAGCCCGCTGCAAACCCGCGGCACAACCGCGAAGCAGCCCGCTTTACAGCCCGCCACATAAATTGTACAAATCGGTGCAAAATTCTTTTGAATGGAGGAAAGACATGAAAAAACACTTGTTACGTTTTCTGACGGTGTTGCTTATGGCATGCCTTTCGGTCGGAGTTCTTGCCGCGTGCGGCGGGAACGGAGACGAAGGCGGCGAAGGCAGCGGAAGTGAAACAACGTACACGCTCACGTACGATGTTAACGGCGGAAACGGCACAGCGCCCCAAGGCGGAAGCTATAAAGAGGGCGAAAAGATAGGGCTTGCGCTTGGCGCAGGTCTCACCAAGACCGACTATACTTTTGCCGGCTGGCTGGATGGAACAACGGTCTACGCGGCGGGTGCGGAATACACGATGCCCGCTCGTAACGTCACCCTGAAGGCCAATTGGGAGGAGGCGCAACAACCCCCCGTAGACGAAACCTCCCTTCAAGGCGTATGGACGGGCACCAGCACCGAGCTGAAAGTCGAGTTCGAGGTCGCGATCAAGCTCGTGGAAGACAATGCCGATTACATCGGTCTTGCCGTTGCCGGTCAAAAGGCGACGGTGAGCGGTAGCGAAAGCGCCACCCCCACGACGTATATGGGCATGACGGTCACCGAAGTCGATGGCAAGACGATCTTGGGTGCCGGCACCTTTGATGCCGAACTCAAACTTCAGGACGGCAAGCTCACGATGACTCTCGAGGGCAGAGATGAACAGCCCATCACTGTCGAGCTCGCCACGCACACCGCGCTTCCCGCGTCCACGCCCGTCGCGGACGGCACCTATTATCAGTATTCGGAAGAAGGCGCCTATATCGAAACGGTCATCGTTGCCCAAAGCGGCAAACAGGTGACGTACGGGGAAGACGGCTACACCCTCGAGTACATCGGCAAATTCGCCGCCTTTATGGAAGAGGGCGCGCCCAAGGGCTACGTCATCGTCACGGAGGGGAGCAACTACACCATCGCTGCGTTTGACGATCTCGAGGAATTGAGCACCACCGCGCCCGTCACGCTTACCTTTGCGGCCGGCGACCACGCGGCCGAAGGCGCGATCGTTGCCGAACCCGCCAAGGTGAAGCCCGGCTCCACCGTCACCCTTCCCGGCGAACCCGATGCCGAAAAAGGCTACGAGTTCACAGGCTGGAAGATCGGCGACGATACCAATTTGAAGCAGCACGGCGACGAGGTCACAGTCTCTGCCGACGTCACCGCCACCGCGCAGTGGACGGAAACCTCCACGCCGCCCACTCCCGCCACCTACACCGTGACGTACGCCCTTGGCGACCACGCGGCCGACGGCGAGGAAGCTCCCGCTCAGGCGACCGCCACCGAGGACAACGAGTATAAAGTCACCCTTCCCGCAGCTCCCGCAGCCGCGGAAGGCTGGCAGTTCGCAGGCTGGAAAGTCGGCGACGACACCGATTTGAAGCAGCCCCAAACCGAGATCACCGTCTCTGCCGACGTCACCGTCACCGCCCAGTGGACGGAGACCTCCACGCCGACTCCCACCACTTATACCGTGACGTATGAGCTCGGCGACCACGCGGCAGCAGGCGAGGAAGCTCCCGCTCAGGCGACCGCCACCGAGGCCAACCAGTACAAAGTCACCCTTCCCGCAGCTCCCGAGGCCGCACAGGGCTACGAGTTCGCAGGTTGGCAGGTTGGCGCCGAAGTGAAGAACGCGGAGACCGAGATCACCGTCTCCGAGAACATCACCGTCACCGCAACGTGGAACCGCGCCTACACCACCGATAACGACGTGCAGGCACAGATTTTGAAGTGGTTCACCGCAGGCACGCTTACAAAGACTGTCGAAAACGGCACCAAAGTTACCGTGGAAGCGACGATTTCGGGTAACATT
Organism: uncultured Clostridia bacterium; assembly: GCA_947629845.1. Taxonomy (GTDB): domain Bacteria; phylum Bacillota; class Clostridia; order Christensenellales; family Borkfalkiaceae; genus Gallimonas. Next base: position 5,172 of record CANRFD010000005.1, on the reverse strand, counting down.
GCCGACGTTTTCTTCGGCTTGCTCATGGACGTCAACATGAACGACGCTTGGTACCGTCTCCGCATGGATACCGCGGCCTTCACGGTAAGCGGGAACAGCTGGAGAGATCCTTACGACACCAAGCTCGATAGCTGGAGCGCGACCTACACCTCCGGCAGCATTGATAGTTATAAGGGAATGAGCGGCGCGATCATCGTTGCCGAGGCTGCCCTGAACAACAACGTTTTGACGTATACGGTCAGCGTGTACGCGACGACCGATACGGAGCATGCAAATGCGATCGTTGTGACGCAGCACACCGTCACGAGCACTACGGACGTCACAGAACTCGCGCTCAACTTCTATTACGATCACGCAGATGGTTCTGCCATTTCCGTTACCGCTGCAAAGATCACCTATCCCACCCCGATCACCGAGCCCGCTCCCGCTGCCACCATCGAGGGCGTTTGGACGATAGCCGAGGAAGGCATGACCGGCACCGTCACCATTCGGCTTGTCGAGGGTCAGGACTTCGCAGGTTGGGTCGTAATGGATGAAACCATAGGCGGCAGGCGCTTCATCGTCTCCGCCAAGCTCACCGCGGCAGCCGAGGGCTACACCGCTACGGTCACGATGGGCGACGAGGTCACGTTCACCTTCAAACTCGATGCAGAAGGCCACCTCGTCATGGGTACGCCCGGCGAGGCGGGCACCACCGACAACCATACCTTGACGGAGCGGAACGACCTCCCCGAGGAGATCACCCTTGCGGATACCTACTATGCGGGTACCGAGATCGAGATCAACTTCACCGATAGCACCTTCAAAGTCGGCGGCACGGCGGCGACCGAGGTTTCCTTCGTCAAGGTCGGCGGCTATATCATCATCAGCGGCACGGTCAGCGAAGCCCCCGTCGCGATCTCTGTCTACAAGGACGGCGACGACTACTACGCTTTGCAGTTCGACGGCGAAGGCGGCAGCACCCCCATCAAACTCACGCAAACCAAACCCGAACCCGAGGTCACCATCGAGGGCGTTTGGACGTTTGAAGAGAACGACGTCACCACCGAGGTCACGATCAAACTTTCCGAAAACAAAGAGACCGCCGAAGCGATTGTCTATATCGCAGATGTGTCCGACCCCGGTTATGAGACGTATACCATCAATTATTACACGCTCAATAAGACGGATGCGGGTTATGTTTACACGGTGTCGAATCATGGTACCACTGTAACATATACGTTTGCGTTGCAGGGTAGCTCGCTCACCATGGCTGTTTCCAGAAAAATGGGCACGTCCGATCTCGGCACGACCACCACGACGTTCACGGCTCGTACCGATCTTCCCGCCGAAGCTCCCGCGCTCACCGGTGAATACAGCGCCGATGCCGGCTGGACGAGCGCAGTCATCAACTTTGACGAGAGCTCCATGACCGCAGATAGGAATAGCTACACGTTCACGACCAAGACCCTCGGTAAGTATCTCATCATCACCGCAGTCAATGAAGATGAAGATGAGGCCACCTACTTCGTTTATGAGGACGCCGACAACTATTATCTTCTCGGCGGGGATTTCGAAGAACCCACAGAGCTCACGCAGCAAGAGCGTGCCGAGCACACGATCACGTTCAACCTTCAGGATAAGGAAGCTGCGCACCACGCCGCAGGCGACGCGACGACTCCCGAGAACATCACGGGCAAAGAGGGCGATTTGATCGACCTTCCCAACGATGTGAAAACGGAGGACGGCTACGAGTTGGTCGCCTGGAGAGAATGGACAAGTGAGAATGACTCTACCGATCACCCCGTCGGCAGCAAGTTCACGATCACGGCGGACGTCACGCTCTACGCGGTGTACGATGCCATTCAGTACAGATTGACGTTCGATAAGAACAAGCCCGCCGACGCCGCGGCCGATCCCACCGGCACGATCCCTCCGATGTTGACTGTCTCCGTCGAAGAGACGACGGTCGTGCTTCCCACGCTCTCGCTCGACGGCTACGTATTCCGGGGTTGGAAGAGGAATAACGAGGGCGAAGCGATGCTTTCCTTCACCCTTACGTCCGAGATCCGCACTGCGCTTGAGGGCAAGGAGATCAGCTTCACCGCCGCTTGGGAGAAGATCGCAGAGGGCAGCTTCGCTATCAAGTTCGAGCGCGGCAACCTCGACGACACCGTAGTCAATACGCTCGCCGGTATGCCCGCAAACACCTCGCACGCGGCAGGCGAATACACCATTCCCGCCGAGGAGCCCACTTGCGAAGGCTACACCTTCAAGGGCTGGAAAGTCGGCCAGGATGCGACCATTTATAAGACGGGCACCGAGCACAACACCTACGAGATCACCGATGCGGCAGTCACCTTCACCGCTCAGTGGGAGAAAGTCACCTACACCGTGACCTACGACTTCGGCGAAGGCACCGAAGAGACCAGGGCGCAGGAGCAGAAGGCTTGGGGCACCGAGGTCGACTTCCCCGCACAGCCCGCCGCAAAAGAGGGCTACAAGTTCTCCGGTTGGGAAGCCAAGGCAAACAGCGAAGGCAGCGCCCTTGAAGGCCACTCCGCAAATTCGTTCACGATGCCCATGTCGGAGGTCACCGTCTATGCAAAGTGGACGAAGATCTACACCGTTGCGTTCAGCTTCGGCGAAGAGAGCCACGCTGCCGAAGGCGAAGAAGTGCCCGAGTCCGTAACGGGGAAAGAGGTAGGCGCAAAAGTAACGCTCACCACGCCCAAGGCGGCAGAGGGCTACGAGTTCGAAGGCTGGTTCACGCAGAAAGGCACCAAGGTAGAAGGCACGGAATATACCGTAATAGCAAGCGATGCCGAGGGCTCCACCATCACGCTCACCGCGCGTTGGAAGTCCACCGAGCCCACACCCGCCCTTGATATCAACGGCGTTTGGACGCACGAAGGCACCACGATCACCATTAAGTTTGCCGAAAATGCCGGCGGCGCAGTTGTAAAGAGCGGCACGACGTATACCTACTTTACGCTCACGTTGGCAGAGGGCACTTATACGGGCACCGACTTTACGGGCGACAAGACGATCAAGATCACCGTATCGGGAAGCGATCTTGCTGTAACATTGCCTTACTATACGATGGCGGATACCTATACGCGCACGTCTGCTCTTCCCGAGAACCTCGTGCTCGAGGGCACGTATTCGGACGACACTGACAGCCTTTCGATCGACTTCACGAGCAAACAGGTCACAATGTCCTCCGAGCCGGTTGACGGGGCGCAGTTCGAAAATCTCGGCAACTATATCATCATCAAGACGGAAGGCATGACGATTATCGTGTATGAAGATGCCGAAAAGTACTATGCCTATGCCGGTGATATGGGAATGGAGATCAAACCCGCCACCCCCGTCCCCGAAACCTACACCGTAGAGTTCAGCTTCGGCGACAGCCACGCGACGTCCGAACTTCCCGCACAGCAGGAAAATAAGTCCGTCGGCGACGAGATCGAACTTTCCGATCCCACCGCAGCCGCAGGCTACAAGTTCGACGGCTGGTACGTCAAGGAGACCAAGGTCGAGGGCAGCACCTACACCGTCAAGGCCGAGGACGCCGCAGAAGGCACCATCACCATCACCGCCCACTGGAGCCCCATCACCTACACCGTAAACTTCTATACGGAAAAGGGTGACGAGGACGTAGCCTATCACACCGCCACCGTTACGGGTGCCGAGGCCATCGGTGCGGAAGGCCTTCCCGAGCAAGAGCCCTCCAAGAAGTACTACCGTTTCGACGGTTGGTTCCTGAACGATGAGACCGAAGTGGACGAAGCCTATGCGCCTTCCTCTCAGTCCGAAACCACGCTCAAAGTCTACGCCAAGTGGACGCTTGTAGAACCCGAGCTCAAGGGCAACCAAACCCCCGATGCCGAGAACCCGATCAAGATCGGTAAAGAGGATAATTCCTCCGGTTATCCCGATTTGGACGGCTCCAAGGCCGACGGTATGGAGTGGATCGGCAAGATCGAAAAGGGCAATCACTACACCTTTACGGGTACGCATTCGAGCAAGGCAACCCGCAATACCGATGGTCTTAAGACGTATATCTTCAGCGGCTTGAAGCCTATGGCGATCTTCCGTCTCGACAACTGCATTGACGACGGTCTCGAATGGAACACCGACTGGGGACGCGGCACGGCTCTTATGCAGCACGAAAATTGGTTGCTCACCAAATACGTTGTTCCTACCGGCGCATGGCCCGGCGATGAAAATTTCCAGGCGGCGATGAATGGCACTATGACCATTGATATCGATTGGGTTGACGAAGAATATATCAAGGTGATTTTCACTCTTGCTTCGTCTGACGCTTCGAAGAACTTCAAGCAGTTGTACGTCATTCATGCATCTGCCGATCACGAGCTCCAAGACCACTACACCCTTGCCTTTGGTGCAGAAGCCGCACACGCTACGTTCACGAGCTTCACGACGACGAAAGTTGCGTATACCGAGAAGCTCTTCAACGGCCCGACGCCTTCGGGCGATCAGAACACGTTCACCGTTGGCGCAGAGAATTGCAACTACGGCTACACCGGCACAGACCTTTCCCGCGCTTGGGTCGGCAAGTCCTTCAAGCAGGGGCAGACCATCACCATTACGGGTACGGTTAAATCGCTTGGCACAACGACGTGGAAAGTTCCCATTGCCTATCTCATGAGCAGGAACGAAAACTTCAGCGTTTTCCGTACCGACGGCTGGCACGAAACCGCCTTTGAAAATTACGGCGAATTTGCCAAAGTCGCTACGAAAGAAGGCGTAACAGACGCGGAAGCGAACTACTTCAAGGATGGTAATCAAACCGAGCAGTCCAAAGACACCGCATTCATGGAAGCGTTGAAAGTGGGCGACATGCAGTTCACCCTTACCTACAAGTGGGAAGAGGCTGCGAAGATCACGATCACCGCGAAGTTCGAAAAGGGCGAAGTGACAAGGGAGACCGTGTTCACGATCACCCCTGCAGGCAGCAAGTTCCTTACGGACGAGTACTATATCGGTATCGGTGGCGAAGACATTTACTTGCAGGCCAGCGTCGTTTACCCCGAAGCCTGATAGCGTCTCGCTTCCCATTTGACCCACCCATCTCCCAATACCCCCGCTCCCTCCCCGGAAGGCCGCATTTCTCTTGCCCCCTCCTCGGGAGGGGTGGAGCGGCGCACCATGCTCAACAGCCCTGTG
>CANRFD010000004.1 GCA_947629845.1 uncultured Clostridia bacterium | reverse complement strand
CGGAAGGTGTCCATCAAAATGGCGAAAAACCAGGGGCTCTCGCTCAATCCCAACAAAATTTCGGGGCTGTGCGGCAGGCTGATGTGCTGCCTCTCCTACGAGAACGAGTACTACGCAGGGGCGTTCAAGAAGATGCCCAAGATCGGCTCCATGGTGGATTCCCCCGAGGGGCGGGGCTCCGTCATCTCGACGGACATGCTGAAGATGACGGTGCGCGTGAAGATCGAGAAGGACGGCGCGCTGCTGTACCGCGATTTCCCGCTCGACGCGCTCAAGTTCCGCCGCGCCGCCGGCGAGGACGACAAGGACGACAAGGACGACAAGGACGACGATTCCGATAAAATTTCCGAATAATCGGAAAAAGCACTTTACGAATGCGAAAAGATGTGATATAATACGCATAAGATTTTAACGGAGGTTAAATTATGGCTCACAAAATTACGGATGCTTGCATCTCCTGCGGTGCATGCGCGGATACCTGCCCTGTCGGCGCCATCACGCCCGGCGATACGACGTACGTCGTCGATCCCGACGCCTGCATCGACTGCGGCGCTTGCGAGGACGGCTGCCCCACCGGCGCCATCACCGCCGAGTAAGTTTGCGAAAGGAAAAAGCGCGGCGTCGCCGCGCTTTTCATTTTGACGGAGAAATGGAGATCGTAGAGCCGCTGCTTGTCGGCGGATACCGCATCATACAGGACACGGAGCTGTACCGCTTCACCTCGGACGCGGTGCTCCTCTCGCGCTTCGTAAGGGCGAAGAGGGGGGAGCGCGTCGCCGATTTTTGCGCGGGCTGCGGCATCGTGGGGCTGCACTTTTACGCCGAGAATATTGGCGTAAACGGCGTAACGCTGTTCGAAATGCAGCAGCCGCTCGCCGCGCTCGCCCGCAAGACGGTGGCGCTCAACGGGCTGGAAAACGTCTTTGCCGTGGAGAACGTGCGCGTGCAGGAAATCCCCGCAAAGTACGTCGAGGCGTTCTCGCTCATCCTCTGCAACCCGCCCTACGAAAGGGAGGGCGGCGGCTTTGAAAAGAGGGAGAACGCCGCCTGCCGCAGGGAGCTCACCCTGACGCTGGACGAGCTGTGCGCCTCGGCGGCGCGCTGCCTTAAATTCGGCGGCAGGTTCGCGCTGTGCCTGCGGGCGGACAGGCTCGCGGAGCTGTTCTCCGCCCTTGCCTTGCACAACTTGCAGCCCAAAAAGCTGCAGTTCGTGTGCGGGCGGCGGGGGCAGAAGCCCTACCTCGCCCTCGTCCTCGCCGTAAAGGGGGGCAAGGCGGGGCTGGACGTTCTGCCCGAAGCGGTCAACGAAAAATAGCGAAAACGCGCAGCGTTTGCGCGGTTTTGGGAGAAATTATGATAAGTTTCGTCGCAACGCCCATCGGAAATCTCAAGGACATCACGCTGCGCGCGCTCGACGCCCTGCGGGAGGCGGACGTCATCTTTTGCGAGGACACCCGCCACACCATAAAACTGCTGACGGCGTACGGCATCAAAAAACCGCTGCTCTCCTGCCACAAGTTCAACGAACGGGAGGCGGCGGGGAAGATGATCGCCCTCTCGCGGGAGGGGAAGGCCGTCGCCGTCGTCTCGGACGCGGGCATGCCCGTCATTTCCGACCCGGGGCGGGAGGTGTGCCGCATTCTCAAGGAGGAGGGGGAGCCGTACACCGTGCTGCCCGGGGCGAACGCCGCCCTCTCCGCGCTCGTCCTCTCCGCATTTCCCGCAGACAGGTTCACATTTTTGGGATTTTTGCCCGACAAAAAGGGGGAACGCCGCGCCCTGCTGGAGGCCTATGCCGATGCGCGCGAGACCCTCGTTTTCCACTGCGCCCCGCAGGATGTGGACGGGTACGTCGCCGATATGGCGGAAGTTTTGGGCGACCGCCGCGCCTGTGCCGTGCGGGAGATCACCAAGATCCACGAGGAGAGCAGGGAATTTACCCTCGCCGCGGGGCTCGGCGGCGAGAAGAGGGGGGAATACGTGCTCGTCGTTTCGGGGGCGGAAAAGAGGAAAAACCCGCTGTGCGAACGTTCGGTGCGCGAACATCTGCAGGCCTATCTCGACGAGGGGCTGGATAAAAAGGAGGCGCTCAAGCGCGTCGCCCGCGACCGCGGCGTGCCCAAGAGCACGCTGTATAAGGAAACGGTGGATATGTAGGCGGCATTGTGGAGGGGTTTTCTTGACGGAGAACCCCTTCAGTCACTTCGTGACAGCTCCCCCAAACGGGGGAGCCGAGGGGGATTGCTGCCCACCCCCAAGCGGGGGAGCCAAGGGGAGCCGTTGCCCGCCCCCAAGGGGAGCCAAGGGGGACGTCATTGTGCGCGAGTGAAGCGGTTTTCTTGTCATTTCGACCAAGCCGCATAAGCGGCGCGTGGAGAAATCTCAAAATAAGGTAGAGATGTCTCCACTTCGGCTACGCCTTCGGTCGACATGACAAAATTAGTATGACCCCACCCCCGTCCCTACGGGACACCCCCTCCCGAGGAGGGGGCAGGAAGCAGGACGTAACATGACGTGATTTTGTATGGCGGGACGCACTTGTGTTACGCGTCATTCTGACGGGAGCGCAGCGACCGAAGAATCCCGATATGGAGAGTTCGGACTTCGTTATTCGGGATCCTTCGCGGATAAGCCGCAACGGACTGCGTAAAACAATTCGGCTACTTCGCCCCTGTGGGGCTCGTGCCGCCCTTCGACGGCATAATGTGTGCGGGCGGGGCAGGATGACGCGGTAGACGAGCGAGCGGGGGATAGAGGTACTTGGTGAGAACCCCTTCAGTCACTTCGTGACAGCTCCCCCAAACGGGGGAGCCGAGGGGGACGCCGCTGCCCGCCCCCAAATGGGAGCCGAGGAGGTGTTCCAACAAATTGTGACAAAATGTTAAAAATAACTTGCAATCGAAAATCGAAACTGTTATAATTTGCGTATGCTCACAGCCGCATTTCCCAAACTCGAAAAAACCAAAGCCATACAGGCGCTGCGGAAGTTCTTCCGTTCGCCGTGGTACTGCGCGCTCATCGCCGCGCTCATGGCCGTCTCCGAGATCTTCGGCGCCGAGCTGCCCGTCTACTATATCTACTTCGTCATCGGCGTCACCTGCCTCCTTGTCTGCGAAGATACGCTCGGCATCGTGCCCATCGTCTGCTGTGGCTACATGACGTTCTCCGCAAAGAACAACCCCGGGCGCTTCCCCGAGACGTCGGCGTTCCGCCAACCCGAGGCGCTCTTCCAGCTCGGCGTCATTCTCACCTTTGCCGTCGTGCTCTTCATCGGGAGGATGCTGCTCTCCTTCTGGGAGCTGCCCAAGAAGCGGGCGCCGCGGCTTGCCATCGGCTTTGCCGTGCTCGGCGCCGCCTATATGCTCGGCGGCCTGTTCTCCGGCTACTACGCCTTCGACACCGCGCTGTACGGGTTTGTGCAGATCGTGTCGCTGGCCGTATTTTACTTTTTCTTCTACTACACCGTCGACTGGCGCAACGTGAAGGCGGAATATTTCGCCACCGTGTTCTTCGCCGTGGGCGTCGGCATGCTCGCCGAGATCATCGGCATGTACTTCCTGCCCGGCGTCATCGTGGACGGAAAGCTCGTCCGCGGTGCGCTCTACACGGGCTGGGGCGTGTATAACAACGTGGGCTGCATCATGGCGATATGCGTGCCCGCGCCCTTCTACTTTGCCGCCAAGAAGCGGTTCGGCTGGCTGTACACCATCGCAGGGTGCGTGTTCTTCCTCGGCGTCGTGCTCACGCAGAGCCGCGGAAGCATCCTCTCCGCCGTCGTCGTGTTCGCCGCCTGCGGCATCGCGGCCCTCGTCAAGGCGCAAAAGAAGGAAAAGATCGGCGTGTTCGTCGTGCTCGCCGCATTCGTGCTGGCGGTGGGGATCGGGCTCGTCGTCAAGCGGGACGAGACAAACATCATCTTCTCCTCCTTCTTCACCAACGGCATGGACGACTCCAACCGCTTCAACATCTACAAGGCGTGCTGGCAGGATTTCCTCGAAGCGCCCGCCTTCGGGAAGGGGTTCTACCATTCGTCGGGCTACGTTGCCGGCAAGCCCGGCTCGTTCATCCCGCCCCGTGCGCACAATACCATCTTCCAGCTCCTCGCGAGCGGCGGCATCGTTGCGCTCCTCGCCTACCTCTATCACCGCGGCGAGACGCTGTGGATGTACTTCCGCCACCCCACGACGGAAAAGACGTTCTCCTTCTTCTGCGTCGGGGCGCTGCTTTTGACGAGCCTTTTGGACTGCAACTTCTTTAACATCGGCCCCGGGCTTTTGTACAGCGTGCTGCTCGTGTTTGCGGAGTGCACCGACCCCGCGAAGAAGCTGTATAAGCAAAAACGGAAACAGTGAAAGTCCCACCCCTTTTAAGGAGGGGGCGGCATGACGTTATTATGTGCCGCGGGGGGGGGTAGTACTTGGGCTACGCGTCATTCTGACGGGAGCGTAGTGACCGAAGAATCCCGATATGGAGAGTTCGGACTTCGTTGTTCGGGATCCTTCGCGGATAGGCCGTTTTGGACTTCGTACAGCAGTTCGGCTCAGGATGACGCGGTGGATAAGCGGATGGGCAAGAGCCGCTTCGCTTCCTCCCGAGGAGGGGGCGAAAATCCCTCGAACGTACAAGCAAAACAAGCAATATAAGCAAAACCCCCCGGAACTCGCGCTCCGAGGGGTTTTGCATATGATAAGGGGGAAAAATTATGAGCTGTTTTATGCGTTTCCGCTGTTTGTGCTTTTATTATACAGGCGTTTTTTTCAAAAGTAAATTATTTGACAAAAAAATTTATAAAAACTTCTTTTTCATTGTATCATATCAAGACTTGTTACAATTTTTCAGAGAAAAACAATAAATTTAGAATAATGAACAAGTTGAACCAATTCACAGAACGCGGCACAAGAGGCACCCCAAAATTACGCTCGAAAAATTGGAGAAAAGGGCGATCGTGATGGGTTTTATCAGGCTTTTCCGCGCACAGCCCGCAAAATAGACGGCGGAGATGTAAAAGACGGTCTCGGCGGAACCGTAGGCGGCGCAGGCGCAGCGGGCAATGTAGCTATCCGCCCCGTACTGCGCCAAGATCTCCGAGAGGAGGGCGGTGGAGCCGCTGCCCGAAAAGGGCTTGAGAAGGACGAGCTTGGCGATCTCGGGCGGAATGCCGAGCAAGCGGAAGGCGGGCGCGAGGGCGGACGTGAGCGCCGCAGAGAGGCCGCTGCGCTCGAACAGCTCGGACAGCATGAGCATGGCGGCGAGGTAGGGAAAGACGGAGAGGACGAGGGGAACGGCCTCCTTTACGCCCTCGGTGAAGCAATCGTACAGCCTGATCTTCCGCACGAGCGCAAAGAGGAAGAGGGCGAGAAAGAGGGCGGGGATGGCGAGGGCGAAGTACTTCATCCGTGAAGGCGGGCGCGCATTTTGCGGGGACGGGGTGGGGTTTTGCGGGAATGGGGTGGGGTTTTGGAGAAGAGGCGCAGCAGAAAAACGCCGCAGAGGGTGGAAAAGAGGGTGGCGATGAGCGTGGGGAGAACGATGTCTGCAGCGGCGGCCGATCCCGCCGCGACGCGCAGGGCGATGACGGTGGTGGGGAGGAGCTGCAAGCTCGTCGCATTCAGCACGAAGAGCATGTCGGAGGCATAGCGATTGCCGCTTTTCTCGAAGCGTTTTACCGCTTTTATGCCGAGCGGCGTGGGCGCACCCGGCAGCCCCAATAGGTTCGCCGAGAGATTTTGCGAGGCCAACGTGAGCGCCTCTCTGTCGTCGGAGCGGAAGAGGCGGCGGGCGGCGGGAAATACGAGGCGGGAGAGCTTTTGCGAGAGGCCGCTTTTCTCCAGCACCTTAAAAAAGCCCAGCCACACGCAGTAGGCGGAAAGAAGCGAAAGCGACAGCGTTGCGGCCTTTTCGCTCCCCGCAAGCAGCGCGGGCAGGAAGGCCTCGGGGTCGGAGAGGAGGAAGAGGGCGGCGGACACAACAAACACCGCCGCAAACACGGCGTTCATGGTTGTATATATGATTGTCCGCGCGCGGATATGCTTGGGGGAAAACGAAAAGCGCCCCGTGCAATCGCGCGGGACGCTGGAAGTTTGTCATGTCGACCGAAGTGGAGGCATCTCTGCCTTAATTATTAAAATACGTCACATTCCCCTGTTTATCCACCGTCCCGTCCGTGCACGTCACGGTGTAATCGCTGATATTATAATCCCAATAGTCTCCCTTTTCTATTGCTTGCCATTCCGCAACCATTCCACGGTATTGAATATTCATCAGTCCTTTGCAACTTTGAAATGCCCCCGCTTTAATAGAGGTCACGTTATCGGGAATTTCAACGCTCGTCAATTTGTCACACCAACAAAATGCGAACTCCCCGATTGACCTCACACCGCTCCCGAATTTTACGCTCGTCAGCCCGCTGCAACTCGCAAACGCATCATCCCCAATCGAAGTCACACTGTCGGGAATTACAATGCTCGTCAGCCCGCTGCAACTCGCAAACGCATAACTCCCAATCGAGGTCACTCCGCTGGGAATCACACTTTTTTTACATCCTACAATCAAAGTCTTCGATTCGGTCTCAATCAAACAGTTTTGCTCGCTTCGATATACGGGATTCCCAGCCGCGACATCAATCTGTTCAATCCCGTCGTTGCCGGCGAACGCCATATCCTCAATCTTGATCACGCTGCTGGGAATTTCAATGCTCGTTAGTCCTCTGCAGCCATAGAACGCACTATCCCCAATCTCGGTCACGCCGTTGGGAATGGTAATGCTCGTCAGCTCGTCGCAATTATAGAACGCATATTGATAGATTTTATACGATTTCCCTTTGGGCGATGTTGAGGGAAGCGTTAACGCCGTTTCGCTCCCTTTGTATCCGAGCAAGTAAACTTCATCTCCGTCCTCGTAAAAGATATAGCCTTCCTCTGTTACGGTCTGCTTGCTCTCCTCGTCTGTAGTGTAGACGTGTTTTGCGTAATAAGCAACTTCCCCATAATCAGACGAGCTCGGTTGAAGATCCAACCCCGAATAATTCCACACTTCTACAAGTTTGTAGCACTCTGAGAACGCCCATTCCCCAATCGATTCCACACTGTCGGGAATTACTATGCTTGTAAGTCCGCTGCAACCATGAAAAGCAAGAATCCCAATCTCGGTGACGCTGCCGGGAATTACTATGCTTGTAAGTCCGCTGCAATTATAGAACGCGTAATCCCCAATCGAGGTTACACTATCTGGGATGTCAATGCTCGTCAGCCCATTGCAACCGGAGAACGTGCGCCACCCGATCGAGGTCACTTCGTTGGGAATTTTCAATTCTCCTGTCAGCCCGCTGCAACCAGAGAACGCCTGATCTCCAATCTCGGTCACGCTATCGGGAATTTTGATACTCGTCAGCCCGCTGCAACCTGAAAATGCACTATCTTTGATTACGGTTATACTTTCTGGGATATCAACCTTTCCTTTGAGTAGCATAGGAATCAAAATCATTTCTGTTTTATCTTTATTATACAATATTCCTTCCATGCTACCATAAAAATACTCATTGCTATCATCAACTGTTATTTTTTCAATATAACCGCGCGAAAAGGCATTTGTGCTAATTTTAGACACGCTCGCGGGTATTTCAATGTTTGAAATCGGTACTCCTTGGAAAGAATATGCGGGAATCCGTTCCGTCCCATCTGGAATTTTCAAATTATCTAGTGTCTTTTGTTGAAACGTGAAAGAAGATATGTAGCTTGTGGCAATCGGAGAATTTCCACCTGTAACTTCATATGCCGCCCAGTAATTTCCCTTCGTCACTTGTAACCATTGAGAAATATTGCCCTCATAATTTATGTTTACATCGCAGCCAACAAATGCAAATGAATCAATTCCGGTAATAGTATTCTTAAGCGTTATTTTTTGCAAAGAAGAACAGCCACGGAACGCATAGGAAGGTATTGTTTTGCGCAGTACTGCCACTTCTTGCAATGAAGTTGGAACCACAGAGCCAAATAAACTTGCAATTGAATACGTACGGTTTGAACCTTTCAACCAAGAAACGGACAATGTTTCTAACTTCGTCAAATTGCAGAGCGGCGGCGTTTCCGAGGAACTCCACGAATGTGTATCAATCCAGTCAGAATTAACAAATAAAGCTTTCAAATTTACAAAATTATCCAAATCTTTGCTTACATAACTGCCATTTACTGTCAGTTCTTCAATTTGTGACGCAGGCAAATATGATGCACTCCCAAGCGGAATGTTTGCCTTCGTTACCCCGCAATTGGAGAAAACGTCTATACCAAATACAGGAGCAGAGGATATTACTATCTCTTCCAATTTCGACCGGCTCGCAAAGGTGCGGGAAGCGATAGACCGCGTACCGTTCTTTACAGTATAAACGGAAGGGAGATCGTTATTTGTAGCAATCAAATGCGCACCGATATAAAGCGCACCGCTTTCCCAATTCTTGTTATCATTGTAATACGCAGTGCCTTCGAAAGCGCCATCGCCAATCGTGATCCCGTTTGTCCCAAGGGTAATATCTTGTACTTTATTGCACCCGTAAAACGCCTGTTTCCCAATCGTTTTAACGGAATTTGGCAGCCGTAAAGAAGTAAGGCTGATGCAATAGGAAAAGGCGTTCATGCCGATCACTTCCACTCCGTTCGGGATGTAAATGCTTGTCAGGGCGTCCTTCCCGTTAAAAGCATTCGAGCCGATTTGCTTCACCTGTTTCCCGGCATGATAGGCGGGAATAACAAGGTCTTGATCTGTTGCGGTGCCCATCCCCTTCACGCGATAGTATTCTCCCTGTGGATATTCCGTCTCCTCGTAAAGTTCGTATTCCAAACCGACGGTGGGAGAAAGTTCATACCCGCAAACGGTACAAACATTGCTTTTGTTGTATGTATGATCTTTTGCGGGAATGGTCTCCGTCTCTACTTTGCCGCATTCGGAACAAGTCCGCGTGCGTGAGCCCTCTTCTGTGCAAGACGCCTCTTTGGTGACTTCCCACGCACTCCACTCATGTACCTCGGTATTATCTTCATTACCGCTCGTGCCGCTGCCATAACTGCCTTCGCCACCATTACCGCCACTGCCGCCGTCTCCTCCGCATGCCGCAAGGCCGAAGCAGAGGCAGAGCGCCGCGGCGAGGGACAACAGTACCGTTAAAATTCGTTTCATCTTCCTTTCTCCTTTTTGTTTTTTTTCGCGGGTGTCGGTGGCTTATTTTTGAGATTTCTCCGCTTCGTTCGCTTCGCTCACTTCGGTCGAAATGACATGGGGTGCGCTGTTGGAAAAAACCGCAAAAAATAAGGACGCTCCAATCCGAGGAGCGCCCGCTTCGAGTATCCCCGAATTGTTGCGACACAACCCTAACAAGCACATAGGAAATAAGGATACACCGATGCCCGTTGTATCTCTGTACTTGTTAGTATTTAGTTGTGTCGCGGTTTTATTCTACCACGGCGGTGGCAATTTTGCAAGAGATACGGGCAAAATTTTGAAAATTGCGTGGGGGAACGAACGGGAACCCCCACTTTGGCTGCGCGGGGGGGGGCGATTATGCGGCGAAGTCGAAGGATGCCCGCATTATTATAATAAGGACATGTTTCGACACGCCCGCCGAAAAGGGCGTCGGCGGGCGGCTACTTCGCCTACGGCTCGTGCCGCGCTTGGTAGACGAATGGTGCGCGCGGGGCAACATGACGTGATTTATATGGCGGGGTTAGTATTATGCACGGGAACCCCTTCAGTCACTTCGTGACAGCTCCCCCAAAAGGGGGAGCCAAGGGGGTGGCGAGGACGGGGCAATTCGGTTGATAAGGGAAGATTCACTCGGCTCCTGCGGAGCCTCGGAATGAGGAGGACGGGCGGGATGACAAATATATGGCGGGTGGAACGAACGGGAACCCCTTCAGTCACTTCGTGACAGCTCCCCCAAAGGGGGGAGCCAAGGGATTAAAGCCCTACCCCCTACCCCCCCTCCCGAGGAGGGGGCGACGAGAACATGGAGAGGGAAGGCAAAAGGGAGGGGCAAAAAGATTTTACTTTTCCACCAAGTTGCGCTATAATGGGGAAAACGAGGTATATTATGGCAAAGAAGTACTACATCACGACGCCTATCTACTATCCGAGCGGCAATTGGCACATCGGGCACTGCTACACGACGGTCATCTGCGACGCCCTCGCGCGCTTTCACAAGCTCATGGGGGAGGAGGTCTTTTTTCTGACGGGAACCGACGAGCACGGCCAAAAGGTGGAAAAGGAGGCCGCAAAGCGCGGCATCACCCCCCGCGAGTTCATCGACCCGCTCGTTGCCGAGCTCAAAGACATGTGGCGGCTTCTCGACGTCGGGTACGACCGCTTTATCCGCACGACGGACGACGACCATATCAAGGGCGTACAGAACATCTATCAAAAGCTCTACGAGAGCGGGGATATCTACAAGGCCGAGTATGAAGGGCACTACTGCACGCCGTGCGAGGCGTTCTGGACGGACAGCCAGCTTGTAAACGGCAAATGTCCCGACTGCGGCAGGGAGGTGACGACGCAGAAGGAGGAGAGCTACTTTTTCCGCCTCTCCAAATACGCGCCGCGCATTCTGCAGCTCTATGGGGACAACCCCGAATTTTTGCAGCCCAAGTCGCGCGTCAACGAGATGGTGAACAACTTCTTAAAGGCGGGGCTCACCGACCTGTGCGTCTCCCGCACGACGGTGAAGTGGGGCGTGCCGCTGCCCTTCGATAAAAGGCACACGGCGTATGTGTGGATCGACGCCCTCTCCAACTACATCACCGCCCTCGGGTACGGCTCCGGGGACGACGGGCTCTTCCGCAAATATTGGCCCGCCGACCTGCACATGGTGGGGAAGGAGATCGTGCGCTTCCACGCCATCATCTGGCCCGCCATTCTCATGGCGTTGGGGCTGCCCATTCCCAAGCAAATTTACGGGCACGGGTGGCTGCTCATCGGCGGGGAGAAGCTCTCCAAATCCAAGGAGAACGCCCGCCCCGAGCTCACCGATCCCTATGAACTCGTCAAGCGGTACGGCGCCGACGCCGTTCGCTACTACCTTTTGCGGGAGATCCCCTTCGGCAGCGACGGCGAATACACCACGGAGCGCTTTCTTCTCCGCGTGAACGCCGACCTCGCCAACGACCTCGGCAACCTCGTCTCCCGCACGGCAGCGATGATCGTGCAGAATTTCGGCGGAAAACTGCCCGCACGGGGCAGGGAAGAGGGCCCCGACGGCGAACTCATCGCCCTCGCAGGCGGCGCGTACGCGAAGGTGAAGGACGCGATGGAGCGGCTCAATGCACCCGAGGCGCTCGAGGCGATCTTCGAGGTCATCGGCCGTGCGAACAAGTACATCGACGAGACGACGCCGTGGATCCTCGCCAAGGACGAGAGCAAAAAACCGCGGCTGGGGGCCGTGCTCTATAACCTCGCCGAGGTCTGCCGCATCTGCGCCATTCTGTTGAAGCCGTTTTTGACCAAGGCGCCGCCGCTCATTCTGAAGAGCTTTTCCTGCGACGAAGAGGCGGGGCTGGATGCGCTTGCGTTCGGCACGCTCAAAGAGGGCGCGGCGGTCGTGAAACTTCCGCCCATCTTCCCCCGCATCGATCTCAAAAAGGAGCTCGCCGAGGTGGAGAAGATCGTGAAGGCGCGAACCCCTTCAGCCCCTGCGGGGCAGCTCCCCCAAACGGGGGAGCCGAGAGAGGGCGGTGCGGGCAGCTCCCCCAACGGGAGAGGAGGGGCGGCTTCCGCTTCAGGGAACGGGGGAGCGGCTTCCGCTTCCGGGAACAAGGCGGCTTCCGCTTCCGGGAACGGGGCGGCGGAGGACGCGAAGAAGCCCGAGATCGCGATTGACGACTTCGGCAAGGTGGAGCTCAAGATCGGCGAGGTCGTCGCGTGCGAGCGGGTGGAAAAGAGCGACAAGCTGCTGCACGAGACGGTGAAGATCGGCGAAGAGACGCGCTCGGTCGTCTCCGGCATCGCAAAATTCTACACGCCCGAGGAGATGGTGGGCAAAAAGGTCGTCGTCGTGACCAACCTGAAGCCCGTGAAGCTCCGCGGCGTGCTCTCCGAGGGCATGATCCTCTGCGCCGACGACGGCAAGGGCGGGCTGTGCATCGTCTCGCCCGAGAAGGCGATCGAGAGCGGGGCGACGGTCAGATGATCGACGTTCACGCGCATTTTGCGGAGGAGGGGTACGAATTTCCCGCCGAATGGGACAAGATCAAGGAGGCGGGCGTGAAGGCGGTGATCCTCGCTGCGGACACGCTGGAACACGCCGCGTGGCACGCAAAATTTTGCGAAGAGCACGAGGGCGCCTTCTTCACCGTGGGCATGCACCCCGAATTTGCCGAACGGGAGATAAATTCCGCGCAGTTCTGCACCCTCGCGGCGCACAAAAAGTGCGTGGGCGTGGGGGAGATCGGGCTGGACTACCATTACGGCACGGAGGGAAAGGAGGCGCAGAAAAAGCGCTTCGAGATGCAGATCGAGGCGGCGGATTATCTCGATTTGCCCGTGGAGATCCACTCGCGCGACGCCTGCGCCGATACGCTTGCGATCCTGCGTGCGCATAAGGGGCAGCTCTCGCACGGGTTTGTCATGCACTGCTATTCGTACGGCGCCGAAAATCTCGCAGCGTTTGCCGATTTGGGCGCATATTTCTCCTTCGGCGGCGTGCTGTGCTTCAAGAATGCGCGCCGTGCCGCAGAGGCCGCGGCGGCCTGCCCGTCGGACAGGATCCTGCTCGAGACGGACAGCCCCTACCTCTCCCCCTTCCGCGGGGAGAAAAATACGCCCGCCAACCTTCCCGTCATCGAGGAGCGGCTTGCGTGCATCCGGGGGTGGGGGCGCGTGTATACGGACGGGGCGACGGACAGGAACGCAAAATCGCTCTTCCCCGCGTTGAAACTGCTATGAAAGATACCTACACCTATCAAATCGGAAACAATTTATATATCAATCTCACCAACCGCTGCTCCAACCGCTGCACCTTCTGCGTGCGCAACGGCAAGGAGATGTACGAGGGCTACGCGCTCTGGCTGAAGGGCGGGGAGCCGACGGCGGAGGCGGTGAAGGAGGAGATTGGCGACCCCGCACGGTACGGGGAGGTCGTGTTCTGCGGCTTCGGCGAGCCCACCGAACGGCTTGCCGACATGCTGGATATCTGCGACTACGTGCACGCGCACGGCGGGAGGACGCGGCTCAACACCAACGGCCACGGGAGCCTGATCGCGGGGGAGAACATCGCCCCCCGCCTGAAGGGCAAGCTCGATGGGGTGAACGTCTCCCTGAACGCGCCGACGAAGGAGGAGTATGATGCGCTGTGCCGCCCGCAGCTCGAAGGGGCGTTCGGGGCGATGCTGGCGTTCGCGCGCGATTGCAGGGCGGCGGGCGTCGACGTGTGGTTCTCCGTCGTGGACTGCATCGGGCAGGAAAAGGTGGAACTTTGCCGAAAAATCGCGGATGGGGTGGGGATCCCGCTCCGCGTCCGCCCGATGATCGACTAAAATAAAAGGAGCCGCAAGGCTCCTCGTTTTCCTCTGTAAGGAGGGCAGCTCCCTCGCTTTCAGTTTGTGCGGCATCCCGTGCGTTTTGAGAGGTAATTCATGGAAGAGATCAAAGGCGCGCTCGCGAAATACAACTTTGCGTTCAAGAAGAAATGGGGGCAGAACTTTCTCGACGACCCCAATCTTTTAGACGCCATCGTGCGCGACGCGGGCGTGGATAGCGAGACGACGGCGCTCGAGATCGGCGCGGGGGCGGGGGCGCTCACGCGGGCGCTCTCCAAGCATGCAAAAAAGGTCGTCGCATACGAGATTGACCGCACGCTCGAACCCGTGCTCGCGGAGACGCTGGCGGCGTGCGACAACGTCGAGGTGGTGTTCCGCGACTTCCTCCGCGAGGACATGGCGCGCCTCGAAGCGGAGCTCGGCGGGTACGTCGCCGTCGCGAATTTGCCGTACTATGTGACGACGCCCGTCATGATGCGCTTTCTCGAGGAGGCGAAGATGTGCCGCGGCGTGACCGTGATGGTGCAGGAGGAGGTGGCGCTGCGCCTCTGCGCCCGCGAGGATACGCCCGAGTACGGCGCGATCACGGCGGCGGTCGCCCTGAAGGGGACGGCGCACATCACGCGCAAGGTGCCGCGGGCGATGTTCACGCCCCGCCCCAACGTGGATTCGGCGGTGGTGAAGGTGACGTTCGGCGGCGGCGTTGCCGTAAAGAGCGAAAACGCATACCGTTTTGCCGTGCGCACCGCCTTTTCGAGCCGCAGAAAGACGCTGGAAAATAACCTGATGGGGGCGGCGGGCATCGGGCGCGAAGAGGCGAAGGAGGTCTTGCGCGCAGCCGGCGTTCCCGAGGGGGCGCGGGGAGAGACGCTCTCGCCCGCGGCATTCGCCTGCCTCGCCGATATTCTGTACGAAAGGGGGATGGTGAAATGAAGGAGCTGAAACTTTTTTACCTTGAAGATTGCCCGTACTGCCACTACGCGCGGCGCGCCGTGCGCGAGCTCGCGGCGGAGAAATTGCAATATGCCGTGGAAATTCGGTGGATCGAGGAGAGCAAAAATCCAGAAATCGCCGACAGGTATCAATATTATTATGTGCCGACGATTTTCTGCGGGGAGGAAAAACTGTACGAGGCGCACCCCGGGGAGAGCTATGCCGAGGTGAAGGAGCACATCCGCGGCGCGCTCGACAGGGCGCTGCAAAAGTGAAGAAGCGCGGCTTTTCCGCGCTTACATCATAAAACCGCGCAAACGCTGCGCGGTTTATGCTTTTTATGGGGAAATAAGCGGGGTCAGAGGGCGACGGAAATGTGCTTCCCGCAGGCGGGGACGGTGATGTGCGTAAAGCCGATGGCTTTCAGCGCGGCGACGACCTTCTCCCGCCCGAACATGATGCGCGTGGTGACGTGCGCGTCCGAGGCGAAGGAGACCTTCCGCCCGCCCAATTCATAGTAGCGGGAGAGGATGTCGACGTCGGGCAAAAAGTCGCTGCCCGCCCCGCGCGACGAGGAGTTGGTCTCCAAGATCTTGTCCTTTTCGATGATGGTGCGCAAAATGTCGTCGAGAATGTCGGAAAATTCCCCGTAGCGCAGCTTCACGTCGGGATAGGGCGCGTTGCGGGAGACGTAGCCGATGTGCCCGACGATGTCGTAGGGGTAGGGCGCGTCGAGGCTGCTGCGCACCGCCTCGAAATAGCGGCGGTAGGCCTGCTGCTTGGTCTTTCCCTCGAAATATTCGCGGAACCACGCGTCTACGCCGTCTACCGTGTGCACGCTGTTCACCACAAAATCGGGGTGGTAGCGCTCGTGGACGGCGGCGTACGCCTCGTGGCACTGCAGGGCGGCGTAAAAGCCCATTTCACAGCCCGCGAGCAGGGTGAAATCCATAGCGTTTTGCGTTTTTTGCAGGGCGCGGATCTCGGAAAAGTAGCGTTCGGCGTCCGTCGTGGACGTGATGAGCTTGCCGTAGACGGTGATGGGCGTCGCGAGATATTCGTAATCGAAGTGCTCGGAGACGCCGTAGTAGCGCACCCCCAGCGACTTGGCGCAGGCGACCATGTCCGCAAGCGGCGATTTTCCGTCCGAAGAATGGGTAGAATGGGTGTGAATATCCGTCAGCATGGCTGCATTATAGCACAAGCGCACGCAAAGCGCAAGCGTTTGCACGCGGAGGGCGCGTGCGGCAAAGCGGAAAAAGGGGTGGCGGTTTTTTATTACCGACGTCCCTATTTTTGTTCTCCGCCTGTCCTTTCTGCGATGTGTAAGAGAGCTTGTTGTGTTTTGGCGTCTGCGCTGCGGTAACATAGCAGAAGCCGCTGTTCGTCCGCGGAGAGCGGCGGCGTGTATTTGTCGTTTTCCTCCCGTTCCAAAAGCACATCGGCGCTGCAACGGAAGAAGTCAGCGATTTTTTTCAGCGCCGTGTAGTCGGGCAGGCGGTTAAGGTTTGTCCACCCGATGACGGTTGGGTACGGTATGCCGCTCTGTTCCGCAAACTGTTTTTTATTCAGCGAGTTCTCTGCTAATAATTCTTGAAAAATATCTATAAACATATTTTACCCAACAAAAATTCTACCAAAAAATTCTTTTTAGATACTTGACATATCTCAATAGATAGAATATAATGCACATAAATATCTAAAAAGAAAAAAGAGAAGGAGAATGAAAAAGCGATTTTCGGGAATAACGGCGGGCGTGCTTGCTGCGGTGATGTGCGCGTCATTTGCGGCGTGCGGCGAGAGGGAGATCGATGCGGAGAGGGTCGAGGGCAAAAAGGTCACCAAGGAACGGTGGGACGCGGCGTTTCAAACACTCACGGAAAACTCGGCGCGGTTTGCTGACGTCTTTACCGCTCGTGCAAAAATCGTCATGGAGGGGATAGAAGGAACATTGACCCAGTATGGCACGTGGAGCAAAAACGGAAACAAGGAACGCATGGAAGCGGACTATTCATATTCCGCAGAAGAGCCGGCGAGAGGGCTTTCGCCTTACCGCGGCCAATCCTTTATGGAAAATATTGACGGTACAAATTATTTCTACAACAAAATAAAAGACGAGGGACGTTGGGAAACAGGCAGCAACGGAGTGGAGCATTTTGTTCAAGGGACGGGAGAAGAGAAATGGGTGAAATCAGAGTTCTACAGCCCGATGTGGTTTTTCGGACAAATAATGGAGGTTCTTATACAGACGGAATCGGGTGCGGGATTTGAAAACTTCAACTATGATACGGAACGAGAGGGGTATATCGTAAGCGAAACATATACGCCAACGGGGCTCGCGGGCGATAATCTCATTGTAAAATTTGATGAAGAGGGAAGGATTGCCGCATTTTCTTATCAATATTATTGGGATGTTCAATGCGTGGTCGAGTACACGGCGGAGGAGATAGAACTTCCGATGATAGAGTAAAAAATTGCACCCCGTTGAAAATATTTGCGCCCCGCGGCATTGCCGCGGGGCGCAAATTTAAGAAAAGGAAATTTCACAAAACGCGGCGGGCTTCGAGGAAGAAGTTCCAGCGGGCAGCGGAAATTTGTTCCACCTTGGCGTAGTCGGAGGCGGTGTGCAGAATGTAGTTGCCGCCGAGGTAGAGGGCGACGTGCCCCACGCGCTCCAACCCCGTTTTGTACTGCCGCGAGGCGTTGGTGAAGAACAGCAGATCGCCGCGCGCGATATCCGCCCGCTCCACACGGACGCCCTGTTTGATCTGCGTGCGGGTGGTGACGTCGAGCAGCACGCCCACGCCGCGGTAAAATATGTACTGCATCAGCGAGGAGCAGTCGAATTTCTGCGCCGAAAAGCCGCTCAAAAGCCGCCCCGTTCCGTCGTGAAGGCGGACGGCGCCATAGACGTAGGGGGTGCCGAGGAGGGCGAGCCCTTCGCCGATGACGGCCTCGGTGCGCGCACTGCCCGCGGGGAGCTCGGCGAGGGAGGTGTAGGGCTCGGCCGCGCTCACATACGCCGTCTTGCCGCGGTACTTCGTCCTGTGCCAGCCGCCCTCGGTGCCGCCGTATGCGAGAAGGACGTCCCTCTCCGCCTGCCCGAGCACGGCATGGGAGACGCCCGCGCCGCTGCGCACGTTGAGCCCGTCCGCGCGGACGAGGATGTATTTTGCGGTCGGCGCCTCCGCCTCCTCGGGCGGGTTTCGAAGATTATTTTCCTCCGAAACCGAGGGAATGGGGTCGGAAATCTCTGGGATGGGGGCGGAGATTTCGGGGACGGGGTCGATTTCCGCTTCCGCTGAAGTTCCGCCGCACGCCGCAAGGGGGAGCGCGACGAGCAGCACGGTGAACGCGATGGCGAATTTTTTCATGTTGAGCCCTCCTTTTATTGGTCGGGAGTACAGTATAACAGAGAAAAAGGCGCAATGCAAGGGGGGCGGGCAGGTGGATTTTTGGCTGCGATTCCAAACTTTTCCCAAAACTGTTGCGGTTTTTGCCAAAGTTTGCTATAATGCAGAGGAGATATGCCCGCAGAATGGGACGTTCGGCGGGCGGGGAGGAGCGTCGTGAAGGAGCATGTCATCGTCACGGGGGGCGCGGGAGGCATCGGAAGCGTCATTTCGGAAAAGTTCATCGAGGGGGGCTATCGGGTCGTCGCCGTCGATACCGACGCGGCGCGCAAGGCGCATAAATAGAGGGAATGGGGTCAAAAAAAAGAGAAAAAACGCCGACGGGCGAGGAAAACGGGAGGTATGGCATGAACTTTAAGAGTTTTGACGGGAAGGAGATCTTCGTCTATGAGTGGCTGGACGCGGAGCAGCCCAAGGGCGTCGTGCAGATCGTGCACGGCATGACCGAACACGCGGGCAGGTACGAGGCGTTCGCGCGCTTTTTGAACGGGCACGGGTACCTTGTCGTGGCGGACGACCACCGCGGCCACGGCAAGACGGACATCCGCACGCTCGGCTACTGTGCGGGGAACATGTTCCGCGACACTGTGGAGGACGAGAAGGCGATCACCGACTTTTACCGCGCGAAATATCCCGCGCTCAAATATTTCATCTTCGGCTTTTCCTACGGCTCCTTTCTGACGCAGAGCTACATCGGCAAGTACGGCAGCGCGGTGGACGGCGCCGTCATTGCGGGGAGCAACCACAAGAAGGACTTCGAAGTGTACCTCGGCTCCTTCGTCTCCCATCTCAAGGGGGCGAAAAAGCCTGCAAAGCTCATCGAGAAGCTCTCCTTCGGGGCGTACGCCAAGCAGTTCGACGACGGGCAGTGGCTCTCGGCGGACGCCGCGAACAACGCCGCGTACAGCGACGACCCGCTGTGCGGATTTACCTGCTCCAACCGCTTCTACCGCGACTTTTTTAAGGGGCTGAAGGCGCTCTACACCAAAAAGTACATCGCGGGGCTGCGCAAGGATCTGCCCGTGCTCCTCGCCTCGGGGGCGCTCGACCCCGTGGGGGAACAGGGCAAGGGCGTGCGGCGGCTGTACGACTTCTACACGAAGGAGGCCGGCATGACGAACGTGCAGCTGACGCTGTTCGAAAATTCTCGCCACGAGTTCCTGAACGAACGCACGGACAGGGACAAAAAGTGGAATACGGTGTTGGATTTCTTTGAGAAAAATTCGTAAACGGCCGCCCGCAGAGAGGTGGACGGCAAGATAAAAAACAAACGGCGGGGAAATTTCCTCGCCGTTTTTGCATGATTTTTTACAGCACTTTGTTCAAGTATTTTTCGATCGCGCCGTCGCTTGCGGTTGCCTCTGCGCCGTGGATGGAGAGTCCCGCGTCGATTTCGGCATTTTTCAAAAGCCGCTTCAGGTCTCTTACGCTCGAGCCCATGCCGCTGCCCTCGTTGGTGCAGACGGGAAAGATCTTCTTGCCCGAAAGATCGTGGTCCTCCAAAAAGGTGCATACGCACATCGGCATCGTTCCCCACCAATTCGGATAGCAGAGAAATATCTTGCCGTACTGCGAAATGTCGATATCGAGAGGGCGATATTTCGGCCTTGCGTTTTCGTGAAGTTCGGCTTTGGCCTCTTCGATGCACTCATAATAGTTATTGCTGTATTCCTTGACGGGAACGATCTCCGCAAGGTCGCCGCCCGCAAGCGCTTGGATCTTTTCGGCCACGATCGCCGTGTTGCCTTTTTGGAGCGGTTTTATCGCCCCGTTTACATAGTTTTCACCCTTGCGGGAGAAATATACGATCAGATTTTTCATTGCCTGCGCCTCTTCACGTTTTTATGGCTTTTCATAGGTCGGGCGGAAGGAGGCGAACGCCGCAAGCTGCTCATCGGTGCGGTGATAATAGCGCACGCCCTTGTTCAGCTTCGCGATCTCCGCCATATCCTCCTCTGACAGTTTGAAGCCGAGAATGTTCAGATTGTCGCGAATGTGTTCCACGTTCCTGCTGCCGGGAATGACGACGAACCCCATCTGCGTGTGCCAGCGCAGCACGATCTGCGCGGGCGTTTTGCCGTACTTTTCCGCGAGCTTTTTGAAGATCGGCTCCCCGATCAGCGACTTGTCGCCGTGCCCCAACGGATACCACGACATGAGCCTGATATCATATTTTTCGAGAATTTTGCAAAGCTCTTCCTGCGGGAAATACGGATGCGCTTCCGCCTGCATGAACTGCGGCACGATCTCCCACTTTGTTTGCAGCTCTTCAAAATATTTTCCCTCGAAGTTGGAGATGCCGATCGCTCTTGCCTTTCCCTCCCGATATGCCCGTTCAAGAAGCCTGTAGCCCGCAAGCCAATTCCCGGCGGGTTGGTGGATGTAGAGGAGATCCACATACTCCACATTGAGTCGCTCCAACGTTTGGTCGACGGCGTCTCTGTTTTCATACTCGCTCGGCCAGAGTTTGGTGGAGAGGAACACCTTCTCCCGCGGGACGCCGCTTGCCTTGATGCCGCGCCCGCACGCCCGTTCGTTGACGTAAGCCGCCGCGGTATCGACGCATTCGTAACCCATTTTAAGGGCTTCCCGCACACTCACTTCCGCGTCCGCGGGGGAGATCGCGTACGTCCCGATCCCGATCGCGGGGCATTTTCCGCCGTTGTTTAGTTTAACGTATTCCATTTTTTCCTCCTTTTTTTATTCGGCATTGCCGCTTAAGTACGGTTTCATCATTGCGGGCAGGAACATCGCGCAGAACGTCTCGGTGCGCTCTTCGAAGCTGTACGCCCCGCCCGACATGTCCCAACAGAGCATTTCGCCGTAGATGACGTCCGTCAAGGCGGCGGCGAGTGCGTCCACGGGCGTATCCTCTTTGAGTTCGCCCCGCGCGACGCCCGCCTCGATCACCCCCTTCATGGCCTCTTCGTCCATGCGGAGTTTTTCCCTGTCGTAGGCGTTTTCCACGAGATCGGGGTCGACGGTGTTGCGCACCCATTCCTGGCAGAGCTTGAGCCCGTCCCGTTCGATATGGCCGGAAAAAGTCACCATGTAAAACGTCAGCCGATTCATAAACGAGCCGTCGTGCCGCTGCGCCTCCTCGTAAATTTCACGGAACATGTCGCGGCTTATCGCAAATACCACTTCCTCCTTGCGCTTGAAGTAGGTATAGAACGTTCCGTTTGCAACGCCGCACGCCTTTGTGATCTCCTCGACGGAGGTGTTTACGAGCCCCTTTTCGCGGATGATGCTCTTCGCCGCATCCAACAGCTTCTTTTTTGTTTCCAAGGCGGCGAGTTTTCTGTTCGTCATTTTTTCAGACATGGCGAATTATTCCTTGTCTTTTATCAGGAGAAGGCGCAGCCCCATCACAATGAAGGGCACGAGAACGGCCTGCAGCACCATGCCCAAAAGTCCCGTCTGGATCTGCGACCAAACAATTTCCGCCGAGAGGGGAGAGACGCTCTGGAAAATAGCGGCCATGGCGAGGAACACGAGCCTGCCTGCGACCTGCGCAAGCAGTACCGCGGGGAACGCCATCCAGCCGTTTTGGGCGATTTTGCGCGAAAACAGCCCCGAAACAGCCGCAAAGACGGCAAGTTCGACGATCATATAGGGCAGGCGCGTTAATGCGGGCATGGGGTTCCCGGCAAGCGTAGTGATCGCAAAACTGACGATGGGGGAGAGGATCCCCACACCCAAGCCCCATTTCCAGCCGAGCAGACACCCGCCGAGCAGGATGGGAAGATACATGGGCAGCCACTGCATCCCGCCGGGCGCGCCGAGGGCGAGGTGGATAAGCTGCGGCAGAACCACCGCAAGCGCGATAATTCCCAGCGAGACGAGCGTTTTTACCGTGATCTTCACGCGGAGCGCCGCGTTGTGACGTGTTAAAACTTGTTCGATCATTATATTTTCCTCCAATTTTTATTTTTATTTTTTCGGTTACGGTGTTATAGGCACATTCTGAAAATTGCTTCCACGTCCTTGGGCGTAAGCGGCTTGAAACCGTGCAAAGTCCCGCCGCCACAGGCCTTTTGCGCCATAACGGAGAAATTGCTGTCGTCAATGCCGAGTTCGGTGAGCGTACTCTTGAGACCGAGCGTATGGAAGAAGAAGTTGGAAAGGGCGTCGATCGCGGCATTCGCGCCGTCCGTATCCGAAAGCGAATGATTTATGCCGAAAATATCCACGCCGAATTTTTTGATTTGCGGGGCGGTATTCTCGTCCAGCACATATTTGAGCCATCGGGGTGTTAAAATCGCAAGCCCGAGACCGTGCGTTATATCGTAAAACGCGGAAAGTTCATGCTCCATCATATGGCAGGAGACATCTTGGTCTATCCCTGCAGCAACAAAGCCGTTCAGCGCCCAAGAAGATGCCCACATGAGATTTGCGCGCGCCTCGTAGTTGTCGGGAGTTTCGAGCGCAATGGGGGCGTACTTGACGACCGTCCTGATGAGATCCGTCATAACGCGGTCGATAAAATCCATTTTGGGCTGCATGGTGAAGTAGAAGCTATCAAAGACGTGCGAAAGAATATCCACGCTGCCGCAAGCCGTCTGGAATTTACTGACCGAATAGGTGTTTTCGGGGTTCAAAAAGGACGCTTTGGGCTGTAACAGCGGGCTGAGAATGGCAAGTTTTTCATGCGTTTGTATATTCGAGATCACGCCGCCGCAATCCATTTCCGAACCTGTCGCCGCAAGTGTGAGAACGGTGACGATGGGCAGTGCGTTTACGACGGAAGCCGTACCCTTCACCAGATCCCAAGCGTCGCCGTCGTAATAAGTTGCCGCGGCGATCGCCTTTGTGCAGTCTATGGTAGAGCCGCCGCCGACGGCGAGCAGAACGTCGATCTTGTTTTTTTTGCAGATTTCCGCGCCGCGGTTGACGGTCGTGTGCCGCGGATTGGGTTCTACGCCCGAAAGCTCAAAACATTCCAGCCCCGCGCTCGCTATTTCTTTCAGCACCTTCTCATAAAGTCCGATTTTCTTGATCGAGCCGCCGCCATAGACGAGGAGGACTCTTTGTCCGTACGTTCTGAGTCCCGCCCCGAGAAATTTAAGTTGGTCTTTTCCGAAATAAACCTTTGTGGTGTTTTGAAATACAAAATCGTTCATTTTACAGCCTCCTTTTTTATTCTTCTATCTTATTCTACTACATTCATTGAACGAAAGTCAATGATTTTCAATCAATAAAGTAAAGATTTTTTGTTCGGCGTTTTTTGGCATGAAAAAGGCGGCTTGATGGGCCGCTAAACCGCATTATAATAAGGAGATGTTTCGACACGCCCGCCGAAAGGGCATCGGCGGGGCGGGGCAACATGACGTGATTATGTGGTGGGGGAGGTATGGGGAGGAGCCCCACCCCCGTCCCTACGGGACACCCCCTCCCGCGGAGGGGGCGGGGTTACGCGGTTTCCCATACGCTGGGGAATAAGGTGGGCATTATTTGTGACACCCCTTCAGTCTCGGCTAAGGCCTCGACAGCTCCCCCTCGAGGGGGAGCCAAGGGGGGCGCCGCTGCCCGCTCCCAAACGGGGGAGCCAAGGGGGCGGGCGGGGCATAAATACGTCACCTTGAGCGTAGTCGAAAGGTGTCCGCAGTATAATAAGGTCATCCTTCGACGGAGCTCAGGATGACGTGATTTGTGGCTCAATCCCCATCACCGCCTACGGCGGAGCTTCAGCACAAGGCACGCCTGCGGCGCCCTTTGCAAAAGGGGAAGCCTTGCGGGCGGGCAATTCGGTTGATAAGGGAAGATTCACTCGGCTCCTGCGGAGCCTCGGAATGAGGAGGGGCGGGGCATTTTGCTGGGATGGGGTGGGGTTATAGGTCGTATTCCTCGATGGAGGCGGGAGGCTGGGAATAGGCGTAAAATTCCTCGTCCGTCATGTCCATGAAATAGGTGCGGATGACGCGGCAGGCGCTCCCGTGGGAGACGAGGCAGACGGTCTTTTCCGCATACCGCGCTTTGAGTTCGCCGAGAAGGGCGTAGACGCGGGCGGCGAGCGCAAGGTTGGATTCGCCGCCGGGGTAGCGCACCGCGAAGTTGTAGCGGCAGCGTTCTCCCTCCGGCCGCGCGCAGCTTGTGCCCTCGAAGTCGCCGAAGCGGCGTTCCTGCAGCCGCTCATCATAGAGAATGGGAATGTCCCTGCCGCCGACGACGGCCTCCGCCGTCCGTCTCGCCCGCAGAAGGGGGGAGGAGAGGACGAGGTCGATCGCAAAATTTTTTGCCGCCGCGGACAGAATTTCCGCCTCCCGCTCGCCGCGCGGGGAGAGGGGGACGTCCGTACTTCCGCAGTAGATCTTTTTTTCGCTGCACTCCGTGCTGCAATGGCGCACGACATAGAGCTTCATGCGGCGCCCTCCGTCATTTGACGTAAACCTTCCATTCGCCGTTCTCCTTGCGGTAGAACTGCTCGGAGGCGTCGCCGCAGAAGAGTTCGAGCATGACCTTCACCCCCTCCGCAAGCTGCATGCCGGGGAGGGCGTCGAAGGTCGTCCAGAAGCACCGCCCCTCGTCGGAGGAGCGCAATTCGCCCGAGAATTTGCACGTCTTGTAGCAAAAGACGATGTAGCGTGCGCCGTCGTCCTGCGTCCAGTCGCGCACGCCGCACAGCCGCAAGTCGGAGACGGTCAGCCCCGTCTCCTCGAAAATTTCCCGCCTTGCCGCGTCGGTGAACGCCTCGCCCGGCTCGACGTGCCCGCCCGGGAAGGTGACGCCCTTCCAATCGTCCTCCACCCTGTCCTCCACGAGCACCCTCTGCCCGTCGTAGACCATGCACAGGTTGGTGAAGATGGCTCTCTCTGTTCTCTCCATAAAATTTCCTCGTCAGCGTTTTCCGCGGCGGATTTTCCTCGGAAAATCCAAACAGCCCGCCGTCCGGCGGCGGGCTGCGATGTTCGGTTGTTTCAGTTTACGACCTTGGGGTCGAAATTCAGGGTGTACTGCTTGGAGCCTCTGTCGTCGGGGAAGATGGTCGCGCCCGAGACGACGGGGAGGGTCAGCGGGTTGATGAGCGCATCCGCCGTGAGATTGGTGATGGCCGCGCGGAGGTAGGGGAACATCGTCTCCGTCGCGTTGACGGCAAAGACGCGGCGATCCTCTTCCGTCGCCATGTTCTCCACCTCGAAGATGCCGACGAAGCGGGCGAGGAGATTGAAGGGCTTGGGGGATTCCTCCGTGCTCTCGATCTTGCACTCGAGAATGACGATGTTGATCTTGGGATTTTCGTTCGCCTGCCTGATCTGGCGGGAGAAGTAGGGCTTGATCTCAAACTTGGAGTTGGGAGCGGCCTGAATGGGGTTTACCTTAAAGGAAAGCTCGTCTGCCGTGATGGCTTTCAAAGAATACTGGATCATATCGGACTCCTCTTATAAAGATAACAGAAGTTTAGCACATTTTTTGCGAATTGTCAACGGCAATCCGCGCATTCGAAACATTTTTTAACAAATGAGAAAAACGGGCGGGAAAAATTTGATGGAAACGTCGTATTGTGACATCAGAAAATTGACGGAATATATTTTTCGGCATGACAACAGTCGCGGGAAAAATGATTTGTTCGAGGATCGGGGCTACGATATCGGCGATGCGGAGAACTTAAAAGAAGAACCCGAACGGCAGGCAAAAGAAAAATATTAAGGACAGCACGCTCGAAGTCAAGGACGGCGAAATCGTCCGGACGACCGGCGACATAGAAAACGCCATGACCTACACGGTGGACGGAGACAAATATATTATAGGGGGAGAATTTGCCGAAACCTTGGAGCAAGAGATCCCCGGGGGAGTAGCCGAAACCGTGTACGGCCAAAAAACAGAGGAAGGGTTTGAAATTATAACGGAGACGATCATCGCCGCCGGTACTATGCGTGTGGTGTATTGCTTCACCGCGGCGTAAATCGGGAAGCCGAAAAAAGTTCACATCGAGCAAAAAGGTATTTGCCGGCAGGCAGCCCGCTTCGGCGGGCTGTTTTTTTGCAAAAATTGCGGCGGTTTCGGCGATTTTCTCTCGCGAAAGGCTTGAATTTTTTATGGAATTGTTGTACAATGGGATATGGTAAAAATGAAATTTTTTCAGGAGGAATATTTGATGGCAAAGAAGTATTGTTACCTTTTCACCGAAGGCAACGCAAACATGAGAGAGCTTCTCGGCGGAAAGGGCGCGAACCTCGCGGAAATGACCAACATCGGTCTCCCCGTACCCCAGGGCTTCACGATCTCCACGGAGGCGTGCACGCAGTATTACGAGGACGGCAGGCAGATCAATGCCGAGATCCAAGCCGAGATCATGGAGTATATCGACAAGATGGAGCACATCACCGGCAAGAAGTTCGGCGATAAGGAAAATCCCCTGCTTGTCTCCGTCCGCTCGGGCGCACGCGCATCCATGCCCGGCATGATGGATACCATTTTGAACCTCGGGCTCAACGAGGAAGTCGTGGAGGTCATCGCGAAGAAGTCCAACAATCCCCGTTGGGCGTGGGACTGCTATCGCCGTTTCATCCAGATGTTCTCCGACGTCGTCATGGAAGTCGGCAAGAAGTACTTCGAAAAGCTCATCGACGAGATGAAGGAAAAGAAGGGCGTCACGCAGGACGTCGAGCTCGACGCCGACGATTTGAAGGCGCTCGCCAACCAGTTCAAGGCGGAATATAAGAACCAGCTCGGGAAGGATTTCCCGACCGATCCCAAGGAACAGCTCTTCGAGGCCATCAAGGCCGTGTTCCGTTCGTGGGACAACCCCCGTGCCAACGTCTACCGCATGGATCACGACATCCCCTACAGCTGGGGCACCGCGGTCAACGTGCAGATGATGGCGTTCGGCAACATGGGCGACAACTGCGGCACCGGCGTTGCGTTCACGCGCAACCCCGCCACGGGCGAGAAAGGCCTCATGGGCGAATTCCTCACCAACGCGCAGGGCGAGGACGTCGTCGCAGGCGTCCGCACCCCCATGCACATCGACGAGATGGCGCGCATCTTCCCCAAGGTGTACGAGCAGTTCCAGGAGGTCTGCAAGATCCTCGAGAACCACTACCGCGACATGCAGGACATGGAGTTCACCGTCGAGAACGAGAAGCTCTACATGCTGCAGACGCGTAACGGCAAGCGCACGGCTGCTGCCGCCATTAAGATCGCCTGCGATCTCATCGACGAGGGCATGATCACCGAGCAGGAAGCGCTGATGCAGATCGACGCCTCCACCTTCGACATGATCCTGCACCCGCAGTTTGACCCCAACGCCTTAAAGCAGGCGGAAAAGGACGTCGTCGGCAAGGGCATCGCCGCCTCTCCCGGCGCGGCTGCGGGCACCATCGTGTTCACCGCGGAGGACGCCGTGAAGCTCGGCAAGCCCTCCAAGAACGAGAAGGGCGAAGTCATCCCCGGCAAGAAGGTCATCCTTGTCCGCCTCGAGACGTCCCCCGAGGACATCGAGGGCATGAAGTACGCGCAGGGCATTCTCACCGTGCGCGGCGGGCAGACCTCCCACGCGGCCGTCGTTGCCCGCGGCATGGGCACCTGCTGCGTCTCCGGCTGCGGCGACATCAAGATGGACGAGGAGAACAAGTGCTTCACCCT
>CANRFD010000003.1 GCA_947629845.1 uncultured Clostridia bacterium | reverse complement strand
AAGGACATGTTTCGACACGCCCGCCGCAAGGACAGCGGCGGGCGGCTCAACATGACGTGATTTATGTGGCGGGGCGGAAGCGCGCGACGGGGTGGGCGGACTGCGTTGTTCGGGATCCTTCGCGGATAGGCCGCTACGGACTGCGTATGACAGTTCGGCTCAGGATGACGCGATTTACCACGCTCGGATCGGGCAGGATGACGTGATTTTATGACACCCCTTCAGTCTCGGCTAAGGCCTCGACAGCTCCCCCTCGAGGGGGAGCCAAGACAGGGGTGCGGGGCAGTATAAATACGTCACCCCGCCCCGCTCGCACGTATTATGTCGTCGAAGAGCGGCACGAGGAGCGTAGCGACGAAGTAGCATAGTCGAGGGATGTCCGCATTATAATAAGGTCATGTTTCGACACGCCCGTCGCAAGGGCAGCGGCGGGCGGCTCAACATGACGTGATTTATGTAGCCCCACCCCCGTCCCTACGGGACACCCCCTCCCGAGGAGGGGGCAGGTAAGGAAGCTCACGAGGAGGGGGCGAGGGTGTAGGCATCGCCGAAGATGTCGGTCTGCAGGTAGGTATCGGGTACCTTGCCGAGCAAAATACTTTCGCAGATGAGCACCTCGGTGAGTGACGCAAAATTGCTCGTGCCCGAAGGCATGACGATGGAGATATCCGCCACGATCTCCAGATAGATGGAGTGTTTGGTCTGGTTGACCCCCTGCGCCTCGAACCCCGACACGAATTTGCAGGCGACGTTGGAGATGGGGATGATCTTCATCCTGATCTTGGGGCCGAAGCCCGCCCACGCCTCGATGCCCGTGAATGCGCCGAGGGGCACTTCTACCCCGCTCTCGCTCATCTTCTGCAAGTTTTGCTGTGACATGTACGCCGCGTCACGCGCGATGCGGTTGATCTGCAGCGGGTTGGAGGTGAGCGACACGACGTTGCCCGCGGCGTCCTTTTCCACCGTGACGAGATCCTCGTAGCGGACGCCGTCGGACAGGGTGTAGTAGATGGCGTCGTTGACGGCGACCGTTGTGACGGAGCGCATGTTGGCCTCGGCAATGGCCTTTAAGACCCCCGTGATGTTGACGTGCGCCACCACGACCAGCACGATGAGAAGGAGCGCCACAAGCCCCACGATGATGCGGCGGCGCAGGCGGTTGCGGCGGGAGCGGTACTTTTTCACGGTTTATTGTATGCCCGTCCCGCGCTGCAAATACGGACATGGGGGGAGAAATGGACATGTTTTTGATGACGAAGTCGACGGCGGGTGCCGTCGGCTCTGGGGCTGTGATGTGATTGTGCTACACCCCTTCAGTCTCGGCTAAGGCCTCGACAGCTCCCCCTCGAGGGGGAGCCAAGACGGGGGCGCGGAGCAGGATGACGCGGTAGACGGGCGCGCGGGGCAACATGACGTGATTTATGTGGTGGGAGGTGTCATTTCGAGCGGAGCGTAGCGGAGTCGAGAAATCTTAAAATAAGGTAGAGATGTCTCGACGGAGCTCGACATGACATTTTGTATGGCTCAATCCCCATCACCGCCTACGGCGGAGCTTCAGCACAAGGCACGCCTGCGGCGCCCTTTGCAAAAGGGGAAGTCTTTCGGGGGCGGGGTGCGGAGCAAGGGCGGAGCCCCACCCCCCCCCTGATTACGGCGGCAGGTACCGCCGTAATCCCCGTCGGCGAGGCCACGCCTCCTGTCGCGGCGCGCTCACAGCCCACAGGGCTGTTGAGCATGGTGCGCCGCTCTACCCCTCCCGAGGAGGGGGCAAGCACAACAGGGCTGCGCGGGGGGGTTTGGCTCCCCCGTTTGGGGGAGCTGTCACGCAGTGACTGAAGGGGTTTCGCGCGAGAACCCCTATCCCCCGCTACGCGGGTACTTCCCCCAAGAGGGGGAAGCAAGAGGGCGGGGCGGAATGCGGAAAAATGCGGAAGAGCCGACGGTGTATGCCGTCGGCTCCTTGGTTTGTTGTTTGTGCGGTTTATGCGTGATTACTCGATGGTCGTCCAAGTGCTACTACCATATACTTCGGCGGTCGTGTATGTGAACACGTCTCCATAAGTATAAGCAATTGTTACATACACTCTGCCGTTGTCTCTGCTCGTCACTCGTCCACTACTCGTTCCGATAACATGCTCCACATACTCATCAGCTGTATGTGTTGTGTCGAAAGAGTTCTTGCTTCTATCACTCGTCCAAGCCTCAAAGCGATATGTCATCTGCAAAGACACATTTTCCTGCGCAAATGCACCGACAAGTTTTCCGCCTTTGATATCCGCTTCGATTGAATACTCATATGAGCGAGCGCCAAAAATGTTTAATTCGTTCGATCTCTCCGCCTTGGTAATCGTAACGGTAAGATCACTGACCCACAATGCTTGAACTTCGGTCGTGGTAACCTCTTCGGTGCCCTTGGAGACGGTTTGTACCTTGCTCCACTTGCCCTCGGCGTCCTTTAAGAACCAACCGAGGAAGGTGTAGCCCGCCGCTTTCGGCGTGATCAGCGTATAGGTATCTTCCGTGAACTGTGCGCTGTAATCATTGTAGAGGTTATCGTTGCCGTCTACGGTAAACGCAACGTCGGGACTGCTGTACTTCACCGTATCGATCTTATAGAGCACCTTGAACTCGGTTCCCGCCTTGTTGAAGTTGACCGTCCACTCGCTTGCCACATCCTGCCCTTCGGCATAGGCGGGTCTTGCGGGAAGCGTGACTTCCTGCGTGTTGTCGTCTGTGACAGTGTAGGCGTCTTGGAACTCCTCGTCCTTCGCGATGAAGGTGACTTTCGCGCCGTATTCCATATCGAATTTGCGCCACCACTTGCCTGTGCCTTGGTCGTAAGTCCAATCTTCGCCAAGGCTCTCGTCCGCCCAGAATTTGACGGTGTACGTGTGCTTATACTGCTGTGCGAAGAGCACCGCGCGAAGGACTTCGCCGACTTCGACATGCTCCATGTCGGCGACGTAGAACTCTTTTCCGTCGTCGGGAAGTTCGGGATATTCGAGAACGCTGAACAGGGTATTTGCATCCCAGCCGCCCTGACCCGAGGAGACCATGACGTTCTGCTGCTGCGGTGTGCTGAAATCCGTCTCCGCGCCCGCGTACGTACGGTACTTGTAAGCGACGGTGTAGGGCGAGGCCTCGAGGAACTTGTAGGTCGTTGTGCCGTCCTCCTGCGTCTCCGTCCAACCGTTTTCGGCGTTGAGTTTTTCGATCATGCCGCCGAGGCCGTGGGTCGCATCTTCGAGGTCGGAGACGAACCCGCTCTGCGTCTTATCCGAAGCGCCCTCTTCCATCGTGCCGCCGGGGTTGCGCCAGCGGAGATCGAGGCTGGCGTCAATCAGATTGCCGCCCAAGAGCGGTATCATTCCAAGATTTACCTTAATATCGTGGAAATAGCCGTCCTCGCCCTCTTTCAAGACGATGTTGATATCGCCGAGCACATCTTTCAGGAACGCATCGCCGTTGAGCGTGAGATCCCACGAGGCGGGCGTCAAAGAACCGTCCTCGCCCGTCCCCTCCGGCGTGAATGTGTACGCCGAGAGCACATCGGAAAGTCTCTGACCGAAGTCGATCTTCTCGGCGGGGGTCTCTTCGCCGCCCGACGATTTGTTGATCTGCCCGTTGATATACGTCCACAGTTTGTCGCCCAAGTTGAAGAGGAATTGGATATGATCGAGGATGTTCCCCGTGAAGTTCGCCGCGGGCATTGCGCGGTAGAGCGTGACGGGGGTAATATCTTTGTTTTTACTGTCGGTTGTCTGTACGCGCTTCATGTAGACCATGCCGTTTTTCAACGTAAGATCTACGGTGCTGGTACCGTTGACGATGTTTCCGTCAATGCCCATGGCAAGTCCCGCAACCGCGGCAAGCGTGCTGTAATTCCCCTTATATTCCAGACGGAGATTGAGCGCAATGCTGCCGCTCTCGTCGATCGTGACCGAGATCGCGATGATATCGATATTTATCTTGATCAAATCGAGATCGCCGAGGTGAAGGCCTACCGCGATACTGCCGTCGATATAGAAGTTATTGTTGAGTTTGTAGGTGTGCTGCGCTTCTTCGCCCGAGATGACCTCTTCGGCCGCCGCCTCGTGAGTTGCAGACTTGGCGAGCGAGAGCAGCAATTTTTCCGCGCCGAGGAAGCTGCGGTAGGTGCCGCTTGAGCCCACTTCGGGTTCGACGTGTTCGTAGCTCACCGTGCCCTTGAGCGAGGTGTTGAGCGTGCCCGACTTATCGTAGATGTTGAGAAGGTCGAGCGTCTTGAACTTGCCGTAGGTGTAGTTGCCCTCGGCGTCCGTGGCGTCGGCTTCCTTGGTGAGCGTCGCCTTGACGTCGGAGAGCCCGTCGAGGCCGTAGACGGCCTTGGAGTTGAGCGTGATGTTGAGCCCCTCTTCGCCGACGGTGAGCTCCTTGAGATAGTCCCAAACGGAGATCTCTTTGCCCGTTGCGGGCGCTTCGGCCTCGGCGAGCGCGGCGAGCATGGCGGGTTCGCCCTCCTCTGCGCCGCTTCCGCCGAGAAGGTTGCCGAGCAGCGGAGCGATGAGATTTCCGAACGCCTTCAGGCGGCCGAGCGCGGCGGCGTCGGTTTTGCCCGCTTCGTCCGTGATCCACTTGGACACCATGTAGTCGTTGAGCATGGTGCCGACGAAGCCGTTCATCACCTGCCCGATGATGGGACTGATGGCGTCGGCATCGGCGCCGAGCATGGTGACTGCGGCGGAGAGCAGGGTGAGAATTTCGTCCGAAGGCGCATACAGGCGCACGGGGTTATAGCCGGGCACCGTCTGCTCGATGGAGCCGATGGGGCCGTACTGCGAGAGGGTGACGTAGAAGTCGAGCATGCCGTCCCCTTCGCTGAACGTCGTGTTCCCGCCGTTCTCCTTCGGCGCGCCGTCGACGATGTAGAGGTCGATGTAGAGGCTGCTGTCTGTCTCTTTTTGGGCGACGATGTTGATGGAGGCGTGCGCGAACACGTCGGTATCCACCCAGAGGTTCTTGCCCTCGACGTCGAGGTGCAGAAGGTCGCTTGCGCCGCGGTGGGTGGACATGGAGGCGTTGATCTTGTACTTGACGCCGTAGGTCTCCCCGTCCTTGGGCGGATAGGCTTCCTTATCCGTCGAGGTGACGTCGCCTTCGAAGGTGAGCGTGAGATCGGTCGTCTCGAACAGGTCGATGGCCGAGCCGATGTAGCCGAGGAAGTTCTGCATCTGCGCCGCCGTGAGATCTGCTTCGGGCAGAGCTTCGATCGTCCCCGTATGGACCTTTGCGCCGATATCGGCAGTGAGCGAGAATTTATCCGACGTGTACCCGAGGCAGAGCCCGAGGAAGCCGCCCTTTTGATCGATTTTATCGAGAATGTCGAGCGAGACGCCCTGATATTCGGCGTGGGCGATGCCGCCCGCCTTCTCCGACTTGCCGAGCTTGATGCTCTGCACGAGCTGCGTCCAATCGAAGCCCTTGGTCTCCGCGTCCTCCGCGGCGCCGTCCGCCGCCGCAGCGACGACCGACAGCCCCTTGAGCGCTTCGAGAAGTTCGCTGAAGGTGGAGACGTCGGGAAGCGGGTTGTCGCCCTTTTCGAGCATGTTGCCGATGACGCCGAATACGCGGCGGTACAGCCGCATGACGTCGGCCTCCAGCGTGGAGAGGTCGCTGTACAGAAGTTTGACGCCGTAGCCGCAGATGTTCGCCTGCACGCCGCTCTCGGTGAGATCGAGAAGGAGCGGCAGCGCCGTTTCGCCGAGTTCGAGCTTGGCGTCGAGGTAGAGACGGAAGCCCTCGCTCCACGAGATGACGCCCTTGTTGATGGAGAGCGCGATCTCGGTCTCCCCCACGGTGATGAAGAAGGCGCCGTCGAGGGCGATCGCCTTTGCGTTCATGAGTTCGGGGATCATGCCGATGACGGGCGTGACCGAGGTGTAGTCGCTTTCCGTGAGCCCGAGGTCGAAACGATCGCCCGCCTTTACGGTGATGTTTGCGCCCAAATCTTTCGCCTTCACCGCGATCTGACCGTCCTTGGTGACGTCGAGCTGCACCTGCCCGAGCTCGAATTGCATGCCGAGCGCGGTGAGAAGGTTGGTGCCCGCAACGGAGAGGCTCATCGTTGTGCCCTCTTCGGAGAGGGTGATATAGTCGCCGAAGGTGATGGAGAATACCTTTGTGAGAATGGCGGCAAGGCCGTCCTGCTCCTCTTCGCCGATCGCGGCGGGCTGGGCTGCCGTGAGCATGCCCGTGACGACTTCGACCGCCGAGTTGACTTCGGCCGCGAGCTTGAGTTCGTCGATGGTGAGATACACCTTGCCGCCCGCATAGGTGACGCCGACCGTCTTATCGAGCTCGCCGTATTGCAACTGAACAGA
The DNA here is from genome assembly GCA_947629845.1 of uncultured Clostridia bacterium. Classification (GTDB taxonomy): domain Bacteria; phylum Bacillota; class Clostridia; order Christensenellales; family Borkfalkiaceae; genus Gallimonas. The sequence goes on along the minus strand of CANRFD010000003.1, from coordinate 23,017 downwards.
GCCCTTCGCCGTGATCGCGCTGAAATCATTGATGTTGAGCGTGATGTCGCCCGAGACGGTGAGCCCGTAGCCCGTGTAGGAGATGTGCGCCGCGACGTAGCCGCCCTTGATGAGCTGTGCGACGGCGGCGACGTAATCGGTGATCTTGATGTAGCCCGGGTCTTCTACCACTGTGGGCGTGCCTGCCGAAAGGGTGACGGTGACGCCGAGGCCTTCCGCCTTCGCCGTGATCTCGCCGCTCTTTGCAATGCCGAGCTGTACCTGCCCGAGTTCGAACGGTACGCCGAACGCATCGAGAAGTTCGGTGCCCGCGACGGTGAGCTTGAGCGTCTCGTTCTCCTCGGCGATCTCGGTGATGACGTCGCCGAAGTTGAAGGAGAAGATCGTCGTAAGGATGTCGCCGAGCTCATCGTCGGCAAGCGCCGCGGGTTCCTCCTTGGCGAGCAGCCCCTTCACGAGGGCGACCGCATCCTTCACGCCCGCGGAGAGCTGCAGCCCGTCGATATCGAGGGAGAGAACGCCTTGGGCGAAGGTGATGGCGACCTGCTTTTGCGCTTCGCCGTAGGAGACGGTGACGGTACCGACCGCCGAGATCTCCTTGAAGCCGCCGAGGTTGACCGTGATGTTGCCAGAAATATCGATGTTGCGGTCGGAGAGGCCGCTGTAGGTGATGTCCGCAGCGACGCAGTCGCCCTTGATTAGCTGCGCGACGGCGCCCGCGTACTCCACGATGTTGACGTAGTCGGGGATGACGAGCGCCTCGCCCGTGCCCGCCGACAGGGTGACGGAGAGCCCGAGGCCTTCCGCCTCCGCCGTGATCGTGCCATTCTTGGCAATGCCGAGCTGCACCTGCCCGAGTTCAAACGGCACGCCGAACGCGGCCAAAAGGTCGGTGCCGGCAACGGTGAGCTTGAGCGTTTCGCCCTCCTCGGCGATCTCGGTGATGACGTCGTCGAAGTGGAAGGAGAATATTGTTGTAAGGATGTCGCCGAGGCCGTCGTCTGCAAGCGCCGTGGGTTCCTCCTTGGCGAGCAGCCCCTGCACGAGGGCGACGGCGTCCTTGACGCCTGCGGAGAGCCCAAGCCCGTCGATGTTGAGTTGGACGGCGCCCTCCGCATAGGCGAGCCCGATCTTCTTTTCCGCCTTCCCGTAGGTGACGGTGACGGTGCCCGCCGCCTTGATGTTGTTGAAGTCGGAAATATCGACGGCGATCTCGCCCGTGACGCCGATGTTGCGGTCGGAGAGGCCGCTGTAGGTGATGTCCGCAGCGACGCTGCCGCCCTTGATGAGCTGTGCGACGGCGCCCGCGTAGTCCACGATGTCGACATAGCCCGGAGCTTCCGCGTCGAACGCTTCGCCCGCCTTGAGCGTGACGGTGACGCCGAGCGTCTCCGCCGTGAGCGTAACGGTATCTTCGCCCGCCGTGAGCGTGACGTCGCCGAGGGCAAATTCCATGCCGAACGCCGTCAAAAGGTCGGTGCCCTTGACGGTGATCTGCGTCGCCTCCACCGTGATGACGTCGCCGAGGCGGAAGGAGAAGAGCTTTTCGAGAATGCCGCCGAGCTCGTCGTTTTGGGCTGCGGCGGGTTCGGCCTTGGCGAGAAGGCTCTGCACGAGGCCGACCGCGTTCTCCACATCTGCTGCAAGCTGCAGCCCGTCGATATCGAGGTAGAGAGCGTTTTCCGTATAGATGACTGTGACCTGCTTTTGCGCATCGCCGTAGGTGACGGTAAATTCACCCAGCGCGGCGAGCTCCGCAAGGCTGCCGATGTTGAGTTTGAGCGTGCCCGTGACGCCGACGACGCCTGTATAGGAGACGTCCGCCTGCAGCACTTTGGACTCCGACTGAATGATGCCGAGCACGGCCTGCACATAGCCGAGCACCTCGGAATAGCCTTCGGTATTCACTTGGAACGCGTTGCCCGCCTTGAGCGTGACGCCCGCGCCGAGGGCGGAGACGGAGAGCTCCTGCCCGCTGACGCCGAGGATGATCGTGCCCAAATCGAAGCTGCCGAGGTCGAAGCCGAACGCCTTGATGAGCTCGTCCGCCTTGATGACGGCTTGCAGCGCCGTCTCGTCCCCCGTGACGGAGATGTCGTCTACAAGCGTCGTGGAGAACAGCAGCGTATCGATGAGCCCGGAGAGCGAGAAGCCCGCGCTCCCCTCTTCGTCCATGGCGGCCGCGACGGGGAGATACTGCGCGATGAGCGCCGCCGCCCCCTGCACGTCCGCGGCGAGCTTGACGCCGTCGAGGTCAAGATAGACGGTGTTCTTCTCGTAGCCGATGCTCGCCTTCTTCTCCTTGCCGCCGTAGGTGACGGTAAGGTCGGCCTGCGCCTTCAGTTCGCCCTTGATGGCGAGGTCGACGCCGCCCTCCACTTTGAGCTCCGCGCCGCCGTGCGTGCCCTTGTAGGTGACGTCGGCATGCAGCACGTCGGAGCCGAGGAGCGCGACGATGTTTTTAATGTGCGTTGCGAGCTCGGTGTAGCCCTTGGCCTCCTCGTCGGAGAGCGGTTCGAGCGCCGCCTTGTCGGTAAAGCCGATGTTGGCGGACAGCGGCAGATCGCCCAAGGTGAAGGAGGTCTTTACATTGTCCAGAGAGACGGCAAGCGTGCCCGCCTCCACATTATAGTTGAAGTCGATGGGAATGGTGACGCCGCCGAGCGCGAGCACCGAGTGCATGTGCGCCTTGCCCGTCTCCTTGTCGTAGGTAAATTCGCCGTTTAAGATGTCGGCAAGCGGGTTGCTTGACGCCGCGGGTTCCTCCGTCGTCGCTGCGAGGAGTTCCGCCTGTGCGGGAGAGGCGCCGCCCAGCAGGCCGCCCAACAGGTCGTTGAGTTCGGAGACGGTGAGCTTGAGCTTCCAGTCGCCCGCCGAGACGTACGCCGCACCGCCGTCGACATACAGCTTCAGGTTGCCGAGCTTTGCGCGCACGTCGAGGTTATCGATAAACTTCTGAATGGCGCCGTCCCCTTCGAAGGAGGGCATGCCGCCGTTCGTGCCGAGGTCGACGTAGATGACGCCGTCTACAGGCTTTCCGCCCACCGTAAGGTCGAGGGCGAGCTTGGAGGGGCCTTGGATGACGGGGCCGAATGCCGCGGTGAGCGCGCTCATGCTGTCGATGGTGGGGTCGGGCGCGCCCGTCGCCTCCATCTCCGCATACTTCTTGAAGTAGTTCTCGTAGTCGTTGCAGAAGGGAAGGTAGGGCGTATCGTAGGAGTACTCCGTCACGCCGTCCGCACGGCACCCCACGGAGACGCCCATCGTCGCCTCGTATTCTTCGTGCGCCTCCGTCTTTAAGTTCTCCCAATTCTCGTTGAAGGTGAAGGAGATATCGATCACGGAGAATTCGGGCACGTCGGTAAGACCGCCCGTGAACTTCATCTGGTTGGAATAGTACGCCGCTGCCCCCTCGAAGGAGCCGTCCTCGGCCTGCCATACCTCGGGGTTCATATGATAGGTGATGGTGTATGTACCGTCGCTGTTGTCCACGACGGGATCGGCGCTCAAAATGGTGCCCTCTTGGAACACGTACACCGAGAGCTCGGTGGCGGGCAGGCCGTTGCGCACCTTGAAGCCCTCGGGGCCGCTGATCGTCATGTTGCCGACGGGGTCGCCCGTCTTCCACGGCGTATCGAAGCCGTTATAGGTGGCGGGCCCGCCCGAGGCCTCGCGCCAGATGACGCGGTCGGCCGACGGGATGTAGCAGAACTCGCGCGCCACGTTGACCATGGAGCTCGTGGAGATATCGGTGGAGATGAGCCGCCCGTCCTTGAACTGCTTCACCGTCTTGACGTCCTGATTGACCATCGTGTAGACGTAGCCCTGATAGCTGGAGTACCACTCCTCCTTGTGTTGGAACGTCCAGTTCAGCTTCCCGAAGATCTCGAGCCCCGTGTAATTTTTGTCGGGCGAGAAGGTCTCGCCGTTCTCCACTTCGTAGGAGACGGAGGCGTAGCCCTCGTTGATGACGAGGCTCTCCTTGGGAATGAACATCAGCCCCACGCCAAGCCCCGTGCCGCACAGCGCGGCGGCCAAACAGATGCCGATGATGACCTTCAGCCGCTTGTTCTTCTTGCCGGCCTTCGGCTTCGCCGCACGGCGCGATTTTTTGTCCGCCTTCTTCCCGTCGGAATGGGCGGGCTCGGCAGAATTTTCCGCAGGCGTCTCCGCTGTGGGTTCCGCCGTGGGTTCTGCGGCGGGCGCCGGGGCTTCCTCCTTTACAGGTTGGGAAACGGGCTCCGCGGGGGTCGCCTCTGCGGGCTCTATCTTGTTTTCTTGATTATTTTCAGCCATGATCAAACACCTCCTGCGCACCGCTGCACCTCTTCGGGGGCAGACTCCGCGCTATGATGTCATGCTTTCCTATGACAGAGTGTACCACACCCACATTACGCTTGTCAACAAAATTTATGACAAAACGAAAAAATTTTTTTCATAAACCAAAAAAATTCCCCTACTTTGTAGGGGAACGGGAAATTTTCGATGATTTTTTCACATTTCGTCGCCCATCAGGGCGCGGATGAGCGTCTCTTCGAGGGGGGGCGGGGCGAAGAAATCGCGCGGGAAGGGCGCGGGATTTTCGAAGTCCCCCACGATCTCCCCCCGCTTCAAGACGAGGGCGCGCTGCGAGAGAAGCGCCGCCTCCCTGACGTCGTGGGTGACAAAGACGACGGTCGGCCGCCGCTCCTGCCACAGCGAGACGGTCAGCCCGATGAGCGACCGCTTCATGGAGAGGTCGAGCGAGGAGAAGGGCTCGTCCATGAGCAGGGTGTCGTGCGGGTAGAGGAAGGCGCGGGCGATGGCGACGCGCTGCCGCTCCCCGCCGGAGAGCTCGGCGGGACGGGCGTTCTCCCTGCCCCCCAGCCCCACCTTGTGCAGCATGGCGGGGATCTCCCCCCACCGCTCCTTGGGCAAAACGAGCTTGAGATTGCCCGCCGCCGTAAGGTGCGGCAGCAGCTTGTCGCTCTGGAAGAGGTAGGACACCCGCCCCGCCCCCTCCACCCTTCCCTCGAAGGGGATCATGCCGGCGATGACGGAGAGCGTCGTCGTCTTGCCCGCCCCGCTCTCGCCGAGCACGGCGGTCATCTCCCCCTCTCCGATCTCGAGGGCGGGAATGCGCAGGGCGACCTTTTCGCCGTATCTCTTTTCGATGTTCAGAAGTTTCATGACCGCCACCTTACAGCCGCCTTCCCGAGGAGGAAGAACAGCCCCTCGAACGCAAACCCGACGGCAACCGCCGAAAAGGTGAGCGCCATCAGCCGCGCGGTGTTCATGTAGAGAAGCGCCGCCTGCTGCATCATGCCGCCGAGGCTCCTTGCCGTGACGGCGAGCACTTCGCCCGAGACGGTGATCTTGAGCCCGAGGGAGAACACCGCCCCGAGCTGCCCAAAAACGGGCGGCGCCGCGAGCGGGAGATAGAGGCGGAAGGCCTGCCTCGCCCGCGGGATGCGGAAGGCGCGCGCCATCTCCCCGTACTCCGCACGCACCTCGTCGAGGCTCGCGAGCGTCGACGCATAGAAGGCGGGGAAGAGCACGAGCATGGCGATGAGAACGGGCGCGGCGGCGGGAGACGTCCAGAGGAGCAGGATGAGCACGAGCGCCATCGTGGGAATGGTGCGCAAAACCGAGACAATGGGGGCGAGAAACGCGCGCACGCACCGCCACAGGGAGGCGGCCAGCGCACACGCGAGCCCGAGCGCAAAGGAGAGCGCGAACGCCTCGAGCGTGCGGAGGAGCGTGCTCCCGAAGGCGCGCCAGAAGTCGGCCGACGAGAGCAGCCGCCAAAGTTCCGCAAACGTCGTCTCCACAGAGGGAACGACGAGCTCGTTCTTCACCGAAAAAAAGGCGACGAGCCACGCCAGCCATATCGCGGCGACGGCGAGCACGGAAAAAATCAAATTGAGAAGTTTATCCTTCTTCGTCATTTATCCTGCGTAGAAAAATCCATCTTCGGGCACCTTGGTCACGCCCGCCTTCACTTCGTTGAATTTGGTGAGAAACTCCTTTACGGCCTGCTTGCAGTCGGCGGCCTTGGTGAAGCGGACGGAGCAGTTGGCGAGCACCGTGGGGTTGAGCTGCGCTTCGCTGAACGCGGCCTCCATGCCCGCCGTGCGCTTCTCCGCGAGGAGTTCGGAGAGCGTTGCGGCCTCCGCCGTCTGCAGATATTGCGCCGCTCCCTGCATGTAGGAGACGACCTTCTCCACCGCCGCCTTGTTTTCGGAAATGACAGAATTTTTCGCGACGAGCACCGCCTGCGGGTAGCCGTTCTCCCCGCCGTAGAGCGTCTGGAGCGACCCCGCCGCCGCAAGTTTGCCCTGCGTCGCGCCGATCTTGGTGGTCGCCGCGGGCTCGGGGCAGAGGTAGTAATCGTACCCCGTCGGGGGAACGACCTGCTCCGGCGTGCAGGGCGCGAGGGTCAATTTATCCGCCGCCTGCGGGCCGCCCTCCGCGGCGTCCTCGTAGGGAACGTTGTACTTTTGAAGCACGACGCGCAGCGTCAGTCCGGGCACCTGTTCGTTCTGAATGACGCCCATAATTTTGCCCTGAAGCGCCTCGGCGATGTTCTCCGCCGTGAGATCGGGCAGCTCCTTGGTGCCGTCCTTGAGAAAGTAGAGGTTGCCGTTCGTCACCGTGCCGAGCATCTGATAGGTCGCCCCCGTGCCGAGCAGCATTCCCGCCGCATTGACGGGCAGGATGCAGAAATCGGCCTTGGGGGTTTCGCCCGCCACATACGTCTGAATGGTGGTGGCGTTGACGACGTGCACGTCGAAATCGAAGTTGTCGCCGTCGACTGCGGACTTTTCGCCGTCCAAGAGATTGGCGAGCGCGAGCGCGGGCGCACCGTCGGGCGCGTAGAGGGAGAACGTCGTCCCATGCCCGCGGCTCCGATCGTCGTCCCCGCACGCCGCCGCGCCGAGGACCGCCACGCCGCACATCGCGACGCACATCATGCCTGTGAATAACTTTTTCATATCAGCCTCCTATGTTGATTGATTTTTTGCCGTTTTTTGCATACAGGTCGCCATTTTTGCCTTTTTACGGTTGTCCCCTCCTCTCGGGGGGCTCCTTGCCTTGCCCCCTCCTCGGGAGGGGGTGTCCCGCAGGGACGGGGGTGGGGCTACACAATCACGTCATATTGAGCGGAGCGTAGCGTAGTCGAAATATGTCCTTATTATAATGATTATAATGCGGATATCCTTCGACACGCCGCAAGGGCAGCGGCGGCTACTTCGCCCCTTATGGGGCTCGTGCCGCGACGACCAAGTTGATATCCCAGACGTGTTACATTCCTCGATAAATTTGTTTTTGAGCCTGCGCCCGCAAGGAAGCGCAGGCGAAAAAAGAAATTCAACGAAACAGTGTTTTTGCCGTCACCCCTTCCAGCTGGCCGATCTTCCCCGTGAGCGCGTTGACGGCCGACGTGGGAGCATCGAGCACCACCGAGAGCACGGACACATGCTTTTCCCTGTAGGGTATCCCCATTCTGCCGATGATATATTCCCCGTATTCGGAGAGGTAGGCGTTGAGTTTTTCCGCCTGATCCCGCCGTTCGACGATGACGGAAAGGATCGCGATGCGCTTTTCTTCCATAAAAAACCTCCCGCCCGACGGCAGGAGGAAACGGCGCACACTACGCGCGCAAACTTCGATGAAAGTTCCCTCCTTTGCGGTCAGACCACTCTTTCCGTTCAGGCGAACATATTGTAGCACGTTTGCGCGGAAAACGCAAGCGTTTCGCGCACGCATTTTTTTGAACGGGGGGAATAGAAAAACACCCCCACCCTACCCTCCCCCTCGAGGGGGAGGCAAGAGGAAGGTGTAAAACTGCGGATATGGGGTTGGTTTTTCGCGTAGTTTTTTCCGCAACGGACGGGAAAAACCGTCAGCCGATCTTCTCGATATAGCTGACGCAGTCGAGCACGCCGAGCGCCTCGATGATCTCGCTGTGGCTCTTCTTGCGCAGCTCCTTGTCGGCAATGGAGACGCGCACCGTGTACACGCTCAGCCCCGAGTTGGCATAGGCGGGGTTGAGTTCGAGGTTATCGATGGTAAGGCCGAATTTCCGCGCCGCAGCGTTAAATTCCTGCAGGCTGCTCTTGGACTTGAGCTCCAGATGGATCTCGAAGTGATTGGACTTGTTTTTGATATACATCTCGAGTTTCGAGAAGGCGAGCAGCCCGATCATGAGCGCGGCGAAGCCGATGAGCGCGGCGGTGTACAGCCCGAAGCCGAGGAGCGCCGAGACGATGGACATCGTCCACCCGCCGAACGACGTCGTCAGCCCCATGATCTGGTTCTTGGACGAGAAGATGATGGTGTTGGCGGTGATGATGGAGATCCCGATGAACACCGCCGCCGACATGAAGGTGAAGCCCACGCCGAGCACGGTGACGAAGTAGAGATCGGCGATCCCCGCGAACATGGAGCCGATGGAGAGCACGATGAACGTGCGCAGCCCCGCGGCGTGGCGGTTGCGCGAGCGTTCGCAGCCGAGGACGACCGCCATGAGAATGACGAGCGCCGTCTTGAGCACGGTGGAGGCGATGTTCACCTCCGCCGACCAAGTTCCCAATAAAGTCGCAATACTGTCGGTTGGAATCATAAATTACCTCTTGTTGATGAATTTTCTGCGGTTGTATTCCGCACCCGCGGAGGTTTCCGAGTCCTCCTCGGGGGGAGTTTCCGCCGCCTGCGTGGCCTCCATAAACGCCTCTTCCTCGGGCGAACGCGCATATTCCTTGACGGAGATCTGCTGCTGGATGGCCTTTAACTGTTCCTTTAAGGAAGCGACCGTCTCGTCCCCGGCGGGCAGCGGCGGCGCCCCCTCCTCTGCGGGAGCCCGCTTGCCGTACGAGCCCGAAAGGTAGAGCGACAGCTTGGCGAGCGCGGGGCCGACGAGTTCGTAGAGAATGCTCGAGGAGAGCACGATGGTGAGCAGCATGTTGCCCAGTTCCGGGCTTCCGCCCCCCGTGAGCACGCGTGCGCCGAGGGCGGCAAGGCCGATGGCGACCCCTGCCTGCGGGGCGAGCGCCATGCCGAGATAGTTGCGCACCCGCTTCTCCTTCTTCACGATGGCGCAGCCCGCAAACGCGCCCGCGTACTTCCCCACGAGCCGCACGACGAAGTACAGAATGCCGACGACGATGAGCGGCACGCCCGAGGCGAGGCTGCCCGTGGAGACGAGGGAGCCGAGGTCGAACCCGATGCCCGACTTCACGAAGAACAGCAAAAGAATGGGCGGGCTGAAATAGTTGAGCTGTTTGAAGAGCTTGTCGTCGCCCGAAAAGTTGATGTACACCGTGCCCATCGCCATGCACCCGAGCAGCGGCGAGACGTCTACGGCGGCGCCGATCCCGCACAGGGCGAAGAGGAAGGCGACGGAGACGATCAGGCGGTTGTCGGTGGAGCGCTTGGCCATGAGCACCTTGAGAAGGAAGCCGAACGCGATGCCGACGGCGATCATCATGACGTTCCACGCGATGGGCAGGAGGACGTCGGCGGCGGAGAAGCCGTTGCCGAGCGTTGCGAGCGCCACCGAGACGGCGACGCTGTACGCGATGAGACTGACGACGTCGTCCAGCGCGACGACCCCGAAGAGGGTATCGACGAAGTCCCCCTTCGCCTTGGTCTGGCGGATGGTCATCATGGTGGAGGCGGGCGCCGTTGCCGAAGCGAGCGCCGCCAAGATGACGGAGAACGCCAACCCCAACCCCAAGATGAAGAAGGTGAGCACAAACACGAGCACCGAGGCGACGAGCGCTTCGAACAGCGTGATGACGACCACCTTGCCGCCGTTTTTGCGGAGCGCGGAGAAGCGGAAATATTCCCCCACGCTGAAGGCGATAAAGGCGAGCGCAATGTCCGAAATGAAGTCCATGCCCTCCGAGACGTATTGGGGCACGAGGTCGAGGCAATACGGGCCGAGCAGAATGCCGACGAGGATGTACGCCGTGACGTTGGGGAGCTTGAGAAGTTTGGTGATGCGCGTGCCTAAAAAGCCCGCGAGCAGCATGATCGCGACGGAAATGATGACGACCGCCACGGGAGAGGTCGCGGAGAGATGTTCGTAAAATTTATCCAGCATGGTGCATTTTACTCCCCGTGCGCTTTGCAGAGAGAACTGTTCATCGTATGCGGAGACCCGCCCCGCGTGGGAATTTTATTCCCCTTTTTCGGGAGGCGGAACAGTGCCCCGCGTGGGAATTTTATTCCCGTTTTTTACGATAGTGTATGTATTATAACAAAGACCGACAAAAAAAACAAGCCGTTTTGAAAAAAATTCTAAAAAACTGCTTGATTTTTTCGAAAAATGAAATTATTTTTACATTCGGGGACAAGAACACGGGGAGATTTTAGGGCGTACCCCCACCCCTACCCCTGATTGCGGCGGCAGGTACCGCCGTAATCCCCGTCGGCGAGGCCACGCCTCCTGTCGCGGCGCGCTTACAGCCCACAGGGCTGTTAAGCATGGTGCGCCGCTCCACCCTTACGCAGGGGGAGGGCAAGAGCGGGCGCGGGCAGGATATTCAGACCCGACGTATAATTACGTCACCGCAGTATAATTACGTCATCCCGAGCGTAGTCGAGGGATGTCCGCATTATAAATAAGGACATGTTTCGACTACGCTACGCTCCGCTCAACATGACGTGATTTTGTGTGCCGCGGCGACAGACATGCGGGGCTCAACATGACGTGATTTTGTGTGCCGCGGCGGTAGACAGGCGGGGGGGCAGGATGACGTGATTTTATGGCGGGGTGGGAGATAAGGGAAGATTCACTCGGCTCCTGCGGAGCCTCGGAATGAGGGCACTGCGGGCGCGGGCGCGGCGGCTTTCCCTTGGCTCCCCCGTTTGGGGGAGCTGTCACGCAGTGACTGAAGGGGTTGGGGGAAGATCTCCTCCGTTCCTGCGGAACGTCGAGATGAGGACACTGTGGATGCGGGCGAGGGATAGGGTATTCAGACCCGACGTATAATTACGTCACCGCAGTATAATTACGTCATCCCGCCCCGCCCGCACGTATTATGCCGTCGAAGGGCGGCACGAGGAGCGTAGCGACGAAGTAGCGTAGTCGAAGGATGTCCGCATTATAAATAAGGACATGTTTCGACTACGCTACGCTCCGCTCAACATGACGTGATTTGTGTGCCGCGGCGACAGACAGGCGAGGCTCAACATGACATGATTTTGTAGCCCCACCCCCCTACCCCCCTCCCGTGGAGGGGGCGGGGTTGCGCGTCATTCTGACGGGAGCGTAGCGACCGAAGAATCCCGATATGGAGAGTTCGGACTTCGTTGCTCGGGATCCTTCGCGGATAGGCTATTGCGGACTGCGTAAAACAATTCGGCTACTTCGCCCCCATGTGGGGGCTCGTGCCGCGCTTAGTAGACGAATGGTGCGCGCGGGGCAGGATGACGCGGTTACCCACGCGCGGGGGCAGGATATTCAAACCCGACGTATAATTACGTCATCCTGAGCCGTCGCCGGCATTATTGTCGTCATGGTCGTTCGTATCGGGCGGGGCGGGGAGATCCACCTTGCCCTCTTCCGCCGTGCCGCGGGCGGAGGCCGTTTCCCGCTTTCTGCGCACCAGCACGATGCCGACGGTCACGGCAATCGTCCCCACCGCCAAAACCACCAAAAAGATGATGACGCCCAGCGAAACGGGGTCGATCTCCCCCCTGTACGGCATAAACCCGCTTATTGCGTTGGGCGCCTCCTCCGAGAGGGTGAAGGTGAGCTCGCCGAGGGGCAGGCCGTCCTCCCAGTCGAGGACGTAGCCTTCCTCCGTCTTTTGGAAATCGAGCGAGCTTTCCGCGAGATAGTACGGCGTTTTGAGCTCCACGCGGAGGCTCCCGAAGGACGCCCACTTGCGTGCGGGCGAGAGGAGATAGGTGTAGTCGTACTGCGTCTTTTTGCCGCTGCCGCGCACGGTGGGATAGATGGGCGCCGACACCTCGTTTACGACCGTCTCCCCTGCGGGGAACTGCAGCCGATATTCATACCACCGCATGAAGTCGGCGGCGTCGATCTCGTCGGGCACAGCAGAGCACATCATGCCGTCCGTCGAGTACATATCGATCCCCATCGCCTCGGTGAAGCCGCGCCGCCAGTCCTCTTCGCTCATGCCGCTCTCCGCACCGGGGTACCTCCCCGCGACGAACGCCGCATACGTCCCCTCCGTCTTTGCGGTTTCAACGGCGGACGCGTCCTCCAAGAGGGCGCCCGTGATGCGGTTGTCGTAGACGGCCTGCTTTTTTATTATCACATCCTCGCCGAACGCGTAGAGGGAGAAGTCGAACCCGCCCTCCGTCTGCGCAAAATTGTAGACGATGAGCGCAAGGCCGTTTTCGATGAAGCAGCTCGCGTGCTGCGAAGTTGCGATGCGCGTCTTGGCGGGGTCGGCCTTGAGTTTGATGCAGAACGAGACATAGTTAGCGTGTCCGCCCGCGGCCGCGGGCGTCGTCACGTGGAAAACGTGCTCCGTAACGGGGGTATCGGCGGTGTAAAAGCTCTCCCCCGCGCCCTCGAGGCAGTCGATCTCCTTCTCCACGTCGAAGCCGCTCCCGTAGCTGTCGTCGCCGCAAAAGCTGTGGCGGGACGTGATCTCGACGGCGCTCCCGTTCTCCGTGATGGTGTAGCGCGCCGTGTCGTCGTAAAAATTATATTCATAGGGAGCGTACTCGGGCGCATACCCGAAGGGGAAGAGCAGCGTCGCCGTGTAGTCGGTCTCCGTGGGGTTGCGGAAGGTATACTGCGCCGTGACGCTCGCGCCGTACCCGTCGAACTCCTCCTTTTCGCCCCCGAGGGGAGGAAATTCGGGAATGTTCACGGTGAGCAGCTCCTTTTCGACGGCGATGGGACACTCGTCCCCCGCGAGGAGCGCCCCCGCAGACTGCGCGCCCTCCCAATAGGCGGGAGCGGAATTTGCGCCCGCCCGCCGCTGCGAGGAAAACAGCAAAATGCTCCCCGCCGCGAAGGGGACTGCCATAATGAGCGCGCCCGCTCTGTTTCCCGTCATGCTTTTACCCCCTTTTTGCGCCTCTTCGGCCTCTCGCTTTCTGTTTCCTGTTGCATATGTTCTCCCTCGGGCGGAGGAAATTCCACCCAAAAGCAGCTGCCCTTGCCCTGTTCGGACACGACGCCGAAGGGGAACCCGTGGGCGAGCAGCACCCCCTTCACGATGGAGAGCCCCAGCCCCGTGCCGCGGACGGGACGCTTGTGCGAGCTCTCGCTGCGGTAGTAGCGATCCCAGATGGTGTCGAGCTCGGCGGGCGGAATGCCCTTGCCCGAGTCGATGACCTCGAGCCGCGCCGCCCCGTCCTTTTGGAAGAGCTTGGCGCGCACCCGCTTATCTTCCCCCGTATAGTTGACGGCGTTGCCGACGAGGTTGTACACGACCTGCCCGATGCGCGCGCGGGCGGCGAGCACAAAAATGCCGTCGTCGATGGCCGTCTCGATGCGGTAGCCCTGCGTCTCGGCGAGGTAGTCGAACCGCGAGACGATGGCGCGCGTCTCCTCCGAGAGGTCGAAGCGGACACGCTCTTCCTCCACCCCTGCGCGCAGTTTGGAGAGGTCGAGCACGTCGGAGACGAGCAGCGCGAGGCGGTCGGCCTCGTCGATGATGACCTGCGCGTCGCGGTCGCGCTTCTCCTTGTTCTCCCCCGTGATCTCGAGGATCATCGAGGCGTACGCCTTGATCATGGTGAGCGGCGTCTTGAAGTCGTGGGAGACGTTGGCGATGAGCTCCTTCTGCATCCTGTCCGCCTTGGAGATCTCCGCGCGGGCGTATTCGAGCGAGGAGGAGAGCTCCTCGATCTCCGAACAGAAGTAGTCCTCGCGGAAGTTGAGATCGTAATTGCCCCGTGCGAGCTCCTTGGCGTTGGCGGTGACTTCCGCCACCGGCCGCGTGACGAGAAGGGAGACGATCCCGCTCGCCGCAAAGCCCAAGACGACGGCGAGGAGCCCCGTGACGACGGAGATCCAGCGGTATGCCGCCTGAAAGGCCTCGAACGAGGTGAGCGAAAAGAAGAGGCACAGCCACGCCGGGCGGCCGCCGTAGGTGACGGACGAGACGCATGCGATCTCCCCGTCTCCCGAGAAGAACTGCTCCGTCTCCTCTCCCCCGAGGGAGGAGCACATCCTTGCAAGCTCCTGATAGCTGCGCTCCGTTCCGCTGAACGTGACGACGGACGTATCGCTGCCCGATCCGTCGTAGATGAGATATGCGCCGATGCCGAGTTCGTAGGCGATGGCGGAGATGTCGCCGCCGGAGGGCGAGGCCGCCGAAACTTCCGCAATGCGCGCCTGCGCCGTCTTGAGCGTCTCGAACGCCTGCCTGCGGTAATCCCTGCCGACGAGAATGTTCTGCAGCAGGATACACACGAAGATGACGGCGAACGCAAACACGGAAAACACCAGCCAGAGGATGAGATTGAGACTCCTGCCCGCCCTCGCTTTTTTGCTGCCGTGCGCCAAGAAAACCGCCCCCTTATGTCTCGAATTTATAGCCGAGGCCGCGCAGCGTCACGATGAATTTGCGGTACTCCTTGAGATTGCCGCGGAGCATCTTCACATGGGTATCCACCGTGCGGTCGTCGCCGTAAAAGTCGTAGCCCCACACCTTGTTCAGGAGGCGCTCCCGCGAGAGCGCCACCCCGCGGTTCTGGACGAAGTAAAAGAGCAGCTCGTACTCCTTGGGCGTGAGCTCCGCCTTTTCGCCGTCCACATAGACGTTGCGCCCCTCCACGTCGACGCGCAGCCCCTCGAACTCGTACACCTCGTGGTGCTCGGGCGCCGCCGTGGAGCGCTTGAGCACGGCGTGCACGCGCGCCATGACCTCCTTGGGCGAAAACGGCTTGGTGACATAGTCGTCCGAGCCGATCTCGAAGCCGAACAGCTTGTCGTACTCCTCGCCGCGGGCGGAGAGCATGATGACGGGCACCTGCGAGAACTTCCTGATCTCCTTGACGGCGGAAAACCCGTCCAGCCGCGGCATCATCACGTCCATCAGCACGACGTCGTAGCGGTTTTGGCGGCACATCTGCACCGCCTCCATGCCGTCCGCCGCCTCGTCGGCCTCGCCGCCCTCGAACTCCGCATACTCGCGGAGCACGGCGCGGATCATCTCTTCATCGTCAACGATCAAAATCTTCATATGTCTCTCCTTGCTTTTTCTGCCCGAAGGCCTCCCCCTTCCGAGGAAAGCCCCCGCCGCTCCGTTCTTTCCCATGAATTATATCGCCCGATTATCAATGTCTCAAAACAACTCTGTGAAAAGTCGGTGAAATTATTATATCATACTTCCCGTTATCTTGCAACGGAAAAATTTTTTCCAAATACTTCAAACAAATGTTTGACAAACATGCGTTCGTGTGCTATAATGGCGGCATGATCAGCGAAGAAAGGCTGCGCATTCTCACCGAGAGTGCAAAATACGACGTCTCGTGCTCCTCCTCGGGCAGCGCGCGCAAGAACGCGGGCGGCATGGGCAACGGCTACGTTGCGGGCTGCTGCCACTCCTTCACGCCCGACGGCAGGTGCATCTCCCTGCTCAAAATTCTGATGTCGAACGACTGCGCGTTCGACTGCAAGTACTGCATGAGCAGAAGAAGCTCGGACGTCCCCCGCGCTTCGGCCTCGCCCGAGGAGATCTGCGAACTCGTCATCGACTTTTACAAGCGCAACTACATCGAGGGGCTCTTCCTCTCCTCCGCCGTGCACGTCTCGCCAAATCACACCATGGAGCAGCTGCTTCTCACCGTAAAAAAGCTGCGCACGGAGTACGGTTTCCACGGCTACATTCACCTGAAAGGGATCCCGAAAGCCGACCCCATGTTGGCATTTGAAGCGGCAAAGTATGCCGACCGCATGAGCTACAACATCGAACTTCCGTCCGAGCGGAGCTTAAAACTTCTCGCCCCGCAGAAGAGCCGCGAGAGCCTGCTTGCCCCCATGCGCGCCCTCTCCGAGCGGCGGACGGCGTTCAAGGAGGAGAAGCGCCGCGGCTACTTTTTGCCCGCGGGGCAGACGACGCAGATGATCGTGGGCGCCTCGCCCGAGCCCGACGGGCAAATTTTGCGGCTCTCGCAGGCGCTGTACCGCGCGAACGGCTTAAAACGCGTGTACTTTTCGTCGTATATCCCCGTCGTACGCGACAGTCTGCTGCCCGACCGACCCGCCGCGGCCATCCGCGAGCACAGGCTGTATCAGGCCGACTGGCTGCTGCGCTTTTACGGGTTCTCCGCCGAGGAGATCGCCGCCGAGAGCGAAAATTTGTCCCTCGACGTCGACCCAAAGTGCGCGTGGGCGCTCAAAAATATGCACCTCTTCCCCGTGGAAGTCAACCGCGCCCCCCTCGAAGTTCTCCTCCGCGTGCCCGGCATCGGCGCACAGAGCGCCTATAAGATCATGCAGGCGCGCCGCTATACGCAGCTCACCTTTGCCGACTTAAAGCGGATGCGCGTCGTTCTGAAGCGGGCGCGGCACTTCATCACGGCGGGCGGAAAATTTTACGGCGAAAAGCGCGAGCAGATGGTGCGCGGGCTCCTCGCCGCGGGCGAAAACAGCGCAAACGCTGTTCAATTAAGCATGTTTTCGGAAATGGAGGCGGCGCGGAGCGCGCTGACGGGACAGCTATGATCTACTTCTACGACGGAACGGAATGCGCCTTTTTGTGCGCCCTCGCCCTCGCCTTTTGCGACGGCGACGCCATACTCACCAGCCGCGACGCGCAGCTCTCCTTAGGGCAGCAGTCCACCTTCGTGCGCGCCGACCCCGAACGCGCCGAACGGGTGCGGAAACGGCTCTTGTCCTTCGACAAAAATTGCATGCGCGACCTCTCCGCCCTCCTGCGGTGCGGGGACGCCTGCCGCGACGCCGCCGCCCTCGGCTACTTCAAGCTGCTCGCCGAACGGCGCGAGCCCGTGCGCGACATGCTCGCCGAGCCCGCCGTCGCCGCCGCCACCGAGTGCATCCGCAGGGTGAACTACGAGGTGCACCGCTTCCACGGCTTCGTGCGCTTCCTCGAGAGCGAGAGCGGCGCGCTCTACGCCCCCATCTCCCCCGACAACGACATCTGCGACCTGCTCCTCCCCCACTTTAAGGCGCGGCTGCCGCAGTTCCCCTTCGTCATCCACGACGTCAAGCGGAAAAAAGCCGCCGTCTACGACGGCGAGCACACCTTTCTCGCCCCCCTCGAACGGGCGGAAGTGGCGCTCTCCGCCGACGAGACGGCGTGGCAGGCGCTGTGGAAGCGGTACTACGCGAGCGTCAACATCCCCGCGCGCGAACGTCTGAAGCAGATGCGCGGCTACATGCCCGTCCGCTATTGGAAATTTATGCCCGAAAAACAGCTCGCTTCGCTCCGCCAAAGTTGAGCGATCGGCGGGAAATTTCAAATAAAAAAGAAGCCTGTAATTGTTACAGGCCTCTCTGTTTTGAAGGGATGGGGTCGGTTATTGATAGAACACGAGGATGTCGTCCAGCGTCACTTGGGCGATCTGACAGTAGAAGAGCAGGTTTTCGATGCCGACCTCCGTTCTGCCCGTCTCCCAATTGTTGATGACGCTCTCCGACACGCCGAAAACTTCCGCAAGCTCGGGGCGGCTGATGCTCTTATCGACATAGCGATCCTCGCAGGCGTCGCAATTGCCCGACTGATTGTTGCACTTGTCGGTGTTCCGCTTGAGCGCGCTGCAGACGAATTTTCGAAGATGGGCGTTGTCGCTCCGCAATCTGAACAGCTTGTTGCCCGTCGCTTCCCAATCAATAAATTTACGCTGGATCTTCATATTGCATATTGTAACATTTTTTGCGCGATTTCACAAGTATTTTGATGCACAGAAATTGCCCCGCACGGGTTATTTTTAGGGCGCACTTCTCTCCCCCCCCCGTTTGGGTGCGGGGCGAGGCGGGGGGACGAAAGTAAGTGCGGCGGTCATTCGCACGGAAAACAAGAGTTTTTTCGGGGGTTGAACCTTTCAGCCGTTTATGATATAATGGCAACAAATCGTACGCTTCGGCAAACACACAGGAGTTACAATGGATATCGTCTTTCAAAAATCAAAATTGCCATTTCTGAAAACCTTCGAAGAACATCGGAAGAGCCCGCGGGACTGTTGGACGCTCGCCCGCTACATGCAGCTAAAAGACGGCTTTCGCACGCAGGACGCCTCTGTTTTCATGCTCTTACAGGCGGGCGCGATGAAGGGAGACTCGTTCTCCATGTGCGAATTGGGCCGCTTTCTCTATGACGGCTTCGGGGACGCCTTTCTGCCCGTTGCGCTTTCGTGGTGGCACAAAGCGGTGCGGCTGAACGACGAGGGCGCGATGTGGGATGTGGAAAACAGACCCCTCCCGGAGCGCATCCGCAATTATAACGTCAAGGGCGGCTATCCCGATATCGAGATGCGCTGTGTGATGCTCACCGATCTCATTTTGCTCCGTTTGGGAAAGGACGTCTGGAACGAACTTTCCCCCGATGAACAGGAAAAACGCATCCGTACGCTCATCGGCGCCGCCTCGCAACAGCTGTTTCTCCCGCATACGCCGCCCGTCCGCTTGCAGGCGGACTATCGGCTGAACGGTTCCACCGTGGACGGGACTGCGATGAACGGCGGGGAGCTCGTGATCCGCAGGGAGATCGTCAACGATTTTACGCGTCTCATCCAGGTGATCTTTCATGAACTCGGGCATTATGTGGAGTATGCCGCCGAAAAAGACCCCTCTCTTCGGGTCAAATTCGGCTTGAGCGATGCGCGAATCGCGGGTTGGGCGAGAGGCGATATGGGGCTGGAGGTCTCCATGTTCGAGGAGGACGCCGACACGCTGTCCTACGGCGTCTACACCCACTACACCCTCCTCTTCGGCTAAATATCTTATGTAGAAATCCCCAACGGTTCGCCGAAACTCCCCGCACGCTTTTGAGTCTGCGGGGATTTGTTGTGTGTTCGTGGTCGTGTCTGTGTCTGTGGTCGTGTTCGAGCGTGGTCGCCTCTGGTTCCCCTTTCGGGAACGACTCGAACACCCAACCGCTCAAACGCCCGAGCCGCCAAAGCTCCATTTTGATTTTTGTCATGATCGGGCTTGAAAAAAGCAACGTAATATGCTATAATACATTTATCTCTTTTCCTCGCAGTGGTGTGAAATTGAAAGCCGAACTCTTCGAAAAAGTAAGATCCATTCTCATCGGTCACGCCGTGGGAGACGCGGTCGGCGGGCCCGTTCAATTTGAAGGGCGGAACGTACGCGACAGACACCCCGTAACCGATATGACGGCGTTTTTCGATGGGCGTTTCCCCAAGGGCGCGTGGTCGGACGATACAAGCATGTCGCTCTGCGCAATGGACGCTCTGATCCACCACGGCCTCGACTTCGAGGCAGTCATGGATAATTTTCGGAAATGGCTGTTTAAGAACGAGTTTACACCGACGGGCGTGACCTTTGATGTGGGAATGGCATGCTGCACGGCGATCTACCGCGCGCAAAGCGGGGTCGCTGCGGAGCAATGCGGGTGTAGCGGCGAGTACGAAAACGGCAACGGTTCGCTCATGCGCATCTATCCCTTCTCCCTCTATCTTCACTGCGCCGGCTTCCCGTTGGAAGAAAAACTCAACCTGATCCACCGTGCGTCCGCGCTCACGCACAGCCACCCGCGGAGCTGTATCGGCTGCGGGATTTATACGTTTGTCCTGTGGGAACTTCTCCAAACTCCCACAAAGCAGGGCGTCAAAGACGGGTTGAAGAAGGCGATGCAATATTACCGCGACGACCCCGAACTTCAGCGCTATCGCCGCCTGTTTGACGAACGGTTTGAATTTCTCCCGCGGGATGAGATCGAGAGCAGCGGCTATGTGGTGGACACACTGGAGGCCGCAATTTGGTGCGTGCTCACGACGGAAACTTTCCGCGATTGCATTCTGAAAGCGGTCAATTTGGGGCTGGACACCGATTCGGTCGGCGCAGTCGCAGGCAGCCTTGCGGGGCTCCTCTACGGCTACGGCGGCATTCCCGGGGACTGGCGCAATTCTCTTTGCAGAAAGCAATATCTCGAAGAATTGGGGCAGGCGTTTGCGGAAAAACTTTCCGCCATATAACGCCGGCGCCGTGCAGATCCGTAAGTAAAAAAGCCTTCCGCAAGAAAGGCTTTTTCTTTTACATTGTTCAAACTTTCTGGCTGCCCGGGGCGGCTCAACATGACGTCAAACGTTAAAGCAGCTGCCGCCGATAAATTCGCGCAGGAGCGAATTGCAGGGGATGAGCGAATCGTCGTCGATCTGGCGGAAATATTTCAGCGTCTTGATGAGCCGGTTGGCGACGAGGTACTGCGGGTCCGTCGCCTCGATCTCGGTGAGCGCCGCCATCGCCTGTTTTTTCAGAACGCACAATTCGTAACCGAGGCTCGAATTGAACACATAGTCGGCGTTTTCCTGATTGGGATAGATCCAGCGGAATTCCCCGTTGCGCACCGATTGCCACATGTCGATCGTGGTCGCGGCGGAACAATTCCGGAACTTCATATCGCGGACGATCCTCCTTATGAGCCGCGCGTTCGTGACGGACAGCGGCGAATGGTTGTCGAGGTTGAGCTGCGCGTGCGGCGCGATATAGATCTTGAATTTCTGGTGTTTGGGGATGGATTTCGTGAGTTTTTCGTTGAGCGCGTGGATGCCCTCGATGATGATGGGCACGTTTTGCTCGACCCGTATCGTTTTGCCCTCTTCGCGGCGATCGAGCTTAAAGTTGAAGCGCGGCAGCGTCACCTCTTCGCCGTTGATCAGATCGAAGAGGTCCTTGTTGAAGAGTTCGATATCCAGACAGTCGATGTGCTCGAGGTCGAGCTTTTCGCGCGGCTGCCCCTGAAGCGCACAGATCTTGTCCTTGGAAAAGTAGTAGTCGTCCATGGAGATGGTGACGGGGTTGATCCCGCGGGACAAAAGTTCTATCCGCAGGCGGTTGCAGAACGTCGTTTTCCCGCTCGAACTCGGCCCCGCGATCGCGATCAGCCTGACCGTCTCCACTTCCTTTTCGATCATATCGCCGAGCTCCGCAAGCTGTTTGTTGTGGTACGCCTCGCACATCTGCACAAATTCCAGCGTCTCCCCCCGCTCGATCGTGCGGTTGATGTCGTCGATGGTCTGCGTCTTGGTCTTTTCCGCCCAATTGTACGCCCGTTGCAGCGTCTTGCAATAGACGGATTCCTCCGTGAACTCGGGAATATTCGCGTCGAAGTCGTGGCGCGGATATTGGATGAGAATGCCGGGGCTGTACGGCGTGATGGTATAATCGTGGATGCACCCCGTAGACGGCACCATGTAGTTGTAGAGATAGTTGTAGTAATCGCCGCACTTGTAGAGGTGCACCGTGCTCTCGGGGCGGTACTTCAGGATCTCGATCTTGTCGTCCAAATGGAACTTCTTGTAGTACTCCATCGCCTCTTCCTTGGTCACGGTCACCCGTTCGATGGGAAGATCGGCATTGATGATGCGTTCCACCTCCGCCGTCACCGCCTCGACCGCACGCGACATGTTGAAGCTCTTTGTCATCGCCTGGCAGCAGATGGAGCGCGAGACGTTGTAGGAGAAGCGTATCTTCACATCGGGATAGAGCGAATAAAACGCCATGGCGACGATGTACTGAATGCTCGTCCGATAGGCTCTGCCCGCCTCGGCGTTGCTCAAATTGAGCAGTTTGATCTCCATGCCGTCATTCTTTTCGGAGAGAATATAGTTCAGCTCCTTCACCTGCGCGCCCACCTGGCATACGACGAGGTTTTTCCTGTCTTTGGGCTCCACGAGCTCGAGAACGCGCGTCCCCTCCTCCACGAGCAGCTTTTTGTTGTTGAATGTTACCTTTATCATAATTTTTCCCCTTATTCCCCTGTACGGCGCAACGCATACGCCGACAATGGTTTTTCCTTCGAATGCCTTGGCCGAAAAATATTTTACATCGGCCTGATCTTCCAAATTTTTCCGTCGGTTGGTGTTATATTATACACCATCAAAAAATATTTTGCAAGTAGTTTTTGAAAAATTTTTTCTATTTTCGTTAATTATAATCATATTAAAAGTTTCCGCCCCCACCATAAAATCACGTCATGTTGAGCAGAAGCCCCGCCGACACAATCGGCGGGGCTTCGTCGTCGAAACATGTCCACATTATAATCCCCCTCCCGTCCCGCGCAGTCCGTCCCCTTGGCTCCCCCCTTTGGGGGAGCTGTCACGCAGTGACTAAAGGGGTTCTCGTGCAAAAAACCAAACCCCGCCGTATAAATCACGTCATGTTGAGCAGAAGCCCCGCCGACACAATCGGCGAGGCTTCGTCGTCGAAACATGTCCACATTATAATCCCCCGCCCGTCCTCCTCATTCCGAGGCTCCGAAGGAGCCGAGTGAATCTTCCCCTATCCCCCGCCTTGCCAGAAAGGCCTCCCCTTTTGCAAAGGGCGCCCGTAAGGCTTCCCCTTTCCAAAGGGCGCCGCAGGCGTGCCTTGTGCTGAAGCTCCGCCGTAGGCGGTGATGGGGATTGAGCCATAATCACGTCAACCTTATTCTTGCTTCCCCCCTTTTGGGGAGAAAGCCCTCGCGCGGTCCGTCCCCTTGCTCCCCCCCTTTGGGGGAGCTGTCACGCATTGACTGAAGGGGTTCTCGTGCAAAAAACCAAACCCCGCCGTATAAATCACGTCATGTTGAGCCGCCCGCCGATGCTCTTTTCGGCGGGCGTGTCGAAACATGTCCTTATTTTTATCCTGCCCGCCCACACGGGTAACCGCGTCATCCTGCCCCGCCCGCACGCATCATGCCGTCGAAGGGCGGCACGAGCCCCCACAGGGGGCGAAGTAGCCGACTCGTTATACGCAGTCCGCAATAGCCTATCCGCGAAGGACCCCGAACAACGAAGTCCGAACTCTCCATATCGGGATTCTTCGGTCGCTGCGCTCCCGTCAGAATGACGCGTAACCCTGCCTCCTCATCTCGACGTTCCGCAGGAACGGAGGAGATCTTCCCATGTCCTC
>CANRFD010000002.1 GCA_947629845.1 uncultured Clostridia bacterium | reverse complement strand
GTCTCGACGGTGATTTTTAACTTTTTGATGACGACGGAGCCGTAGACCTCTGTAATATCATAGTTTTGCGTCGTATCTTTCTCGCCCGAACGGACGGAAATCGACGGCTTGTTGGTATATTCGCCGAAATTTTGCACCGAGAGCAGCTCGGAGAGGACGACTTCCTGCCCCTTGGCGAGGTTGCCCGTCAGCGTGAAATCGGCATATGTGTGCGTTTTTCCGTCGTAGAAAATGTCGTCGCCCTCCGTCTCGACGGTGATCGCGAGCTTTTGTATCGTGACGGTGCCGAAGTCCTCCGTGACGGCGTAATTGCGCGCGTCGATTTCCCGTTCGCCCGCCAAAAAGCGGTAGACGGGGCGGTTGGGGTAGGTCGCCGCGTTCTCGGCGGTCATAACGTCGGTGCGTTCCACCCGCTGGCCGGGGGCGAGGGCGCCCGCGGTGACGGTGAGATCGCGGTAGATGTGCGCTTCGCCGTCGTAGGGAAGGGTCTCGCCCGACGTGTGCAGCGTGACGGGCGCGGGGGTGATGACAAAATCGGAAAAGCGCGTAGTGACAACGTAATTTTGGGTGACATCCTCGTCGCCGCGGTAGACGGAGACGGTGGGCGCGTTGGGGTATTCCCCCGCTTCCACGGCCGAGGCAGGGGCGGAACAGCGGAGCTGCTGCCCCTTTGCCAATGTGCCCTCCACCCGTTCGGGCGAGGGAAAGACGTGCTCGAGGCCGTCGTACACGGCGGAGACGGGCGCCGTTTCGACGGTGATCGGGCGCTGCAGAATTTCCACCGTGCCGAAGTCGTGCGCGATGTCGTAGTTGTGCGTGACGTCGCGCCCGTCCTCTTCCGCATGCACGGAAATTTCGGGCGCGTTGGGGTAGCTGCCCGCCGCCTCGGCGACGAGCGTCTGCCCGAGCTCGATTTGCTGCCCCGCGGCAAGGGTGCCCGAGGAGAGCTCGAAGCTGTTGTAGGCGTGGGGCGCGCCGTCGTATTCGAAGGACTCGCCCGCCGTTTTTACGGTGATCTTGCGGCGCGTCACCGTGAGCGTGCCCGTCTCGCGGGCGACGGCGTAGCGGCGGGTGACGTCCTCGCCGTTTTCATCGAAAATGCGCAGCGTTATGGCGTTTTCGCACGAGCCCGCCTCGGTCAGCGTGGGAAATTCCGCCCGCAGGGTATGACCTTCCGCAAGCCCCGTGACGCGCTCGGGCGCATCGCTGCCGTGCGGCAGGCCGTCGTATTCGAAGGAGACGTTCGGCGAGGCGACGGTGATGTGGCGGAACACGTCGGCAACGCTCTTTTGCACGGGGACGAACTCGTAGGAGGAGGTGACGTCCCGCCCCTCCGCGCTCACCGCCGTGATGGAGGCAGCGTCCGCCGTGACCATGACGGTATCCCCCACGAGCTCGGCGACGTAGTCGGTGACGTGCAGGACGTCGCCGTAGCACAGCCGTGCGGTGAAGGTGGGATCGTCGCCGAAGGTGAGCGCTTCGTCCTTGACGAGCACCTCCGTGCGGGCGGGCAGGATGCGGAAGGTGCGCACTTCGCCCGAACGGGTCGTTCCCACGGACGTCGTGCCCACGGCGCGGCACTCGTAGACGCCTGCGTAGACGGGCTCCTCCCTCGTCCACCCCTCTTCGCCCGCGGCGCGGTATTCGAACACGGCGTCCCCGAACACCGCCCGTGCGGCGACGGAGAGCGGCTCGCCGTAGACGACGGACTCGGGGACCTCCTCCCCATAGACGATGCCCTTGACGCCGAGAAGGGAGCAGATGAGCGCGAGAATAAGGAGGCATCCCGCGAAAATGGGCAGGCGGAAGCGCCAGACGCGCTCGAACGTGCGCCTGCGCTTTGCCAATTTTTCGCGATAGGATGAATAGAGCATGCTGCCTCCCTAT
Source organism: uncultured Clostridia bacterium (assembly GCA_947629845.1). GTDB lineage: Bacteria > Bacillota > Clostridia > Christensenellales > Borkfalkiaceae > Gallimonas. The sequence continues at coordinate 27,609 of CANRFD010000002.1, read as the reverse complement.
GGCGTGACCCGCAATTTGCCGAAAACCATCTTGACGGAATAGTTGCCCGTGACGTCCTCGCCCGCCTCGTTGACGATGCGGAAGGAGAGAATTTCGTTGCTGCGGCTGCCGTATTCCGTCTGCCCCTCGCCGAACACGACGTCGACGAAGCGGTCGCCCTCGATGAGCCCCTCGGCGGTGAAGTCGTCCTCCTTCCCCTCGTCGCCGCTCAGCGGCGTGCCGTCGTAGCGCTTGGTCTTGCTCGCCGTGCGGAGGGTGACGTCGCGCTTGGTGAGCTCCAGCGAGCCGTATACCATTTCGCACTTGTACATATAGGTGACGTCGTTGCCCGCCTCGTCGACGATGGCGACGCCGCCCGCGAAGGAGAAGAGGTTGGCAAACTTGCCGAGCTCCCTGTACTCCATAAAGATGAGCCCCTCTGCGTTGATGCGGTGCCCCGGAAGGAGAGACGCGGACGCGGGCAAGAGCTCGGGTACGGCGTCCCCCACGAGGGGCTTGCCGCTGTACTGCTCGCGCTTGCTCTCGCTCTGCAGCCAGATGTGGCGGCAGCCGCAGACGGTGCAGATGTTGCCGCCGCCGAACTCGTGCAGGCCCGTCGCCTCGATCTCCGCCTGTATCTTCTTTTTACAGATGGAGCAGGTGTTCTCCTTGACGCCCTTTTCGCCGCATGTGGGCTCCTTGACGACATCCCACACGTCGCTTGCGAATTGGTGTTCGTGATCCCATACCTCGGGGTAGAAGTCCTCCGGGAAGGCGTCCTCGGGGACGTCGGAGGGCGGGATGTCCGCCCACGGCATATCGCCCCAAGGGAAATCTTCGGGCAGGTCGTTCCACGGGAAGTCCTCCCACGTTTCGGGCGGGGCTTGTTCCCAAGGGATATCCTGCCAAGGGGTATCCTCGGGCATATCCTCCCAAGGGACGTTTTCCCAAGGGAAGTTTTCGGGAAGGTCGTCCCACGGGGCGCTCTCCCAAGGGACGTTGTTCCAATCGTAGTCCTCCGGCATCTCCTCCCACGGGACTTTGTCCCAAGGGAAGTCCTCCGGCGTCTCGTCCTTGGGGAGGCTCTCCCACGGGATATTCTCCCAAGGGAAGTCCTCGGGAAGTTCGTCCCACGGGGCATCCTGCCACGGGACGCTGTTCCAATCGAAATCCTCGGGCATGTCGTTCCACGGCACGTTCTCCCAAGGGAAATCTTCGGGGAGATCGTCCATGGGGACGTCCTGCCACGGGACGTTCCCCCAAGGGAAGTCTGCGGGGAGATCGCCCCACGGCGTGTTCTCCCACGGGAGGTTTTCCCACGGGAAGTCCTCGGGGAGCTCGTTCCACGGGATCTTCTCCCAAGGGAGGTCGTCGGGCACCTCGTCCCAATTGAGCTCGTTCCACGGGAGCTCTTCGGGGAGATTATCCCAAGGGACCTCGTCCCACGGGAGCTCGCCCCAAGGCACCCTGTCCCAGGGGAAATCTTCGGGCGGGTCCTCCCACGGGATCTCGCCCCAAGGGAAGTCCTCGGGCAGATCTTCCCAAGGAACGTTGTTCCAATCGAAGTCCTCGGGCAGGTCGTCCCACGGGAGGTTCTCCCACGGGAAGTCCTCCAAGTCCTCGAAGGGGAAGGTATCCCACGGGAAATTTTCCCAATCGAAGTCGTCGAGCATGCCCTGCCAGAAGGCGTCCTCGTCCTCCTCCGGCGCCTCGCCCAAGCCCAAAAAGGAAAGGAACCCTCCCACAAAGAGCAGGACGGCCATCAGAGCGGCGCCGACGATGACGACGGGTCTCCAACGTCTCATACGCTTTCCCTCCTTTTATTGCTCACATGCGCCCGATGCGCTCGAGAAAGTCGAGGCAGCTAGGCATTTTGCCCACGCCGAACAGAGTTTCGAGATACTTTGCGGCCTCCCGCAGCTGCTTGCGCAGCAGGGAGAGGTCTTTATACACAAGTTTCCGCAGCACCTTTTTGCAGAGGATGTCGTCGAGCGCTTCGAGCTCGTCTCCCCCGCAGTTCACATACACGGAAATGTAGTTCTTGATCTGCCGCATGATGCGGTTGCCGAAGGTGATCTGGAACTTATCGATGAGATAGTCGTCCAGCTCCTTCAGGCGGCGCTCGTTGCGCTTGGTGAGCTCGTAGCCCATCTTGGCGTGCTCGGCGAGCTCGTTAAATTCGGCATAGGAGATGGCCACCTTCTCCTCCCGCGTGCCGTCGCCGAAGGGCTGCGTGCGGTTTTCGAGGTCGATGATCATGGCGCGGTCGTACACCTTGTCGGAGATGGCGAAGGTGGAGTCGTCGTTGTTGACCGTGCCGACGAACCACATATTCTCGGGCAATTTGATGCGCCCGTCTTTGAGCGCCTTGGGGTCGTCCTCCCACGTGTCGCTGACGACTTCGAGGTAGCGGAGCTCGGGGTTTGGGATCTCGAGCAGCGACAGAAATTCGGCGAAATAGTACTCCACGCGGGCGATGTTCATCTCGTCGAGCACGGTGATGTAGATGGCGCGGCCGGCGTTCGCCTCGTACATCTTACGAAGGAGAGCCGTCTCGTTGTACTTCTTGGTAAATTCGTTGTAGTAGCCCAAAAGGTCGCTCCGCTCCTTCCACATGGGCTGGACGGGGATGATGGTCGCCGGGTTGCCCAAAAATTCGCCGAAGGCATAGGTGAGCGACGTCTTGCCCGTGCCCGACATGCCCTGCAGAATGAGAATGTGGGAGACGGCGAGGCTGGCGATAAATTCCCTGACCTGCGCCTCGGTGTAGTAGAGGCGGAGGTTGTTTGCGGCGAAACTGCGGAAACGCTCGCAAAATTCGAGCAGGGAGTTCACCCGCTTGCCCTCGATGGGCGGCTCCTCGATGGCCTCGCCGAGCGCACTGAACCGCTTGACGTGCTTCTCCTTCTCCTGCTGCGCCTCGAACGCCTCCCGCTCCTCCTCCACCGCGATGCGGAAGGTATCTTCCCACGTCTTGCGGTAGTACAGGAATTTGCGGCGCCGTATGAGATTGGCGAGCAGAATGATGAGAAGCAGGATGGGTATGACGAGCAGCCAGAACACGATGATGGCGACGTCCATATCCTTGGCGACGAAAAACGCCTTGATCAGCGTGAAAATGTCGCGCAAAAGCCCCTGCGATTGCAGGTGGATGAGAACGGCAAGCAGACATCCCCCCATCAGACAGATCAGAATGAACATGACGATGGAGGTGACGCTGCGGCGCCTGCTGCGGCGCCTGATACGTGCCCTTGCTTTTTGTTTATTGAACGGTTTCTTCTCCGCCATCCGAGATCGGTCGCTCCTCTTTGTTTGCTTGACGGTCTTCTTCCGCCGCGGGTGCGGAACTCTGTTCCGCGGGTTGCTCTATGGGTTGCTGTATGGGTTGTTCTTGGGGTTGCTGTATGGGTTGTTCTTGGGGTTGCTGTATGGGTTGTTCTTGGGGTTGTTCCGCAGGCTGTTCAGCGGGCGGTTCGGCAGGCTGTTCAGCGGGCTGAACGGGCTGTTCTTGGGGCGGTTTTGCGGGAATGGGGTCGGTTTTTGCGGTATTTACCTGCTTGCAGAGCTCGGCGTACGCCTTGGTCTTCTGCGGCTTTTTTTTGCGCATCGAGGCGCGTATCTCACCGTAAAATTCCTTGCGAAGTATCTTTTTGACGTCCGTCCACTCCTCGCGCACCAGCCGCCCGAGCACCTCGAACTCGTGCTCCAGGCGGTTGAAGCCCTCCTCCGTCGTGAAGTCGGCGGCAGCGGGCAGCCCGTGCTCCTTGCGGACGGCGGTCATCTCCGCGGTGAGCACTTCGCACTCGCGCGTGATGGCGGAAAGCCGCTTTTGCGTCTCCGAGAGCTCCCTGCGCGTGCGGACGGCGTCCTGCTCCCGCGCTTCGAGCTGCGACTTGTCCGTCTCGATGCGCGCCTCGTATTGGGTGCGCATGCGCTCGTATTCGGCGCGGTAGGTCTGCTCCATGCGCGCCGCCGCCTCGGCCTGCGCCGCCTTCAGCTGCTCCGTCTCCGCCCTGTGGGTCTCCTTCAGGCGGGTGAGCTCCTCTTCCTGCGCCGTCTTGAGACGGGTGAGCTCCTCGGCGTGCACCGTTTTCAGCGCCTCCGTCTCCTCGGCATGCGCCGCCTTCAGCGCCTCCGTCTCCGCCCTGTGCTCCTCCTGCATGCGGGAGAGCTCCTCGGCGTGGGCGGCGTTGAGCGAGGCGATCTGCTCCTCGAACTCTCGCTGCATCTCCTCGATCTTGCGCAGGTGTTCCTCCTCGGCGCGGCGCATCTCCTCCGTCAGGCGTTCGATCTCGGCGTTGAGTTCCCCGATCTCCGACTTCAGGACGTCGATCTCGGCGTGCAGGCGTTCGATCTCGGCTTCGAGCTCCTCGATCTTCTCGCGTGCCTCCGCGAGCAACTTTCTGTCCTTTTCGAGGGCGGCGTTTTGCTGTTCGAGCATGAGCATGTACTGCTCCGCGCCCTCGCCCGTCTCCTCGATGCGCTTTTTGAGCGCCTTGAGCTTGCGCGCACGCTGCTCCTTCTCCTCCTCCGCGCGGCGGGCTTCCTCCTTTTCATACTCTTGTAAGAAGTAGCCGTCCAGCCCCAACCCGCGTTCGTAGACGGTAAACGCGGTGAGCACGGCGGGCATGGCAAGTTCCCGCGCCACGGCCTCGGGCACGGGGTCGAGCTTTTCCACCCGCTCCTCGACGGTGTAGCCGTCCTTTTCGTAGGCGAGCAGATATTCGTAGAGATTGAGCGCCTCGCGGAAGTTCTTATTCATCCTGAGGACGTTGGTTTTGGTGATCTTGCTCTTGATCTTGTCCGCGCGGGATACCTCCGCCATGAGCGGGGTGCGCAGAAAGAACGCGACGCTCTGGCGGATCTTTTCCATGCGGTCGAGGCTCTTTGCGCAGGCGGTATCGGCGGGGGCGGAGACGACGTCGTCCTCCTCGTCCTTGACGTGCACCTCGTAGGAGAGCCTGCGGACGCCCGTGACGAGCGTCTTTTTTGCCGTGTACTCCCCGCGGTACATGCGGTAGGCGCGCATGACGGCATCGTACCGCACGCCGACAAAGTCGCGTATGCGCAGCAGGAGGACGTACAGGAACCTGTTTTCGTAGACGGCGTAGTCGCTGAGCCGCTCCACCGTGTACAGCTTGTTGGGGACGATGTCCTCCTCCTTCTGATCCTCGGGGATAAGGTCGCTGTGGCGCGAGAGGTGCTGCACCGATTCCTTGGAGATGTGGCGCACCTTCTCGATGGGCTGGACGTCCCCCTCCGAACGGATGAACTGCCTATCTTCGTCGATCGCCCTGCCGATAAAGACGAGCCCACGTTCGATGGCGGCGAGCCACTCTTCGTCGACGGTGCAGACGTTGTGCGTGACGACGATATTCTCCTTTTCGGGCGCGGCGGCGAGGGCGTCGACGAGGGCGGAGGCCGCATGTTCCTGCCGCAGAAGGTCGTCGAGCGCGCGGATCGCGCGATAGATCACATCAAGCGAGGTCATTTGCCCTCCTTATCCGTTCCGTGCGATACGGCGGACGGTCGAAAGGCAGCGAACCATGCGTTCGTTGCCGAAGAGTTCGTTGAAGATGCCGCAAAGCGTCTCGAGGTCGGATTTGCGGTAGGTCATGTTCTGCGTCTCGAGCTTGCGGAGCACCTTCTTCGCGAGGATGTCGTCGAGGGCGTCGAGCTCGTCCCCGCCGCAGGCGACGTACACGGGCAGGTACCTGTTGATCTGCTTCATGATGCGGTTGCCGAAGGAGATGTGGTACTCCTGCGAGAGGTGGGCGTCGATCTTTTTGAGAAGTTCGAGCGTCTCCGCGGAGACGGCGTAGTCCTGCGCGGCCTTATCCGCGAGCTCGGTGAACTTCTTCGCCGAGATGGGCAGCCTGCCGCACGTCGAGGCCGAGAAGGGCTCCGACTTGTTATCCATATTGATGACCATGGCGCGGTCGTACACCTTGTCGGAGATGGCGAAGGTGGAGTCGTCGTTGTTCGCCGTGCCGAGGAACCACATGTTGACGGGGAGCTGCACGACGCCGTCTTTGATGCCAACGGGGTCGTCCTCCCAATGGTCGGAGACGACTTCGAGCTTGCGCGCCTCGGGCTCGGGAATTTCGAGCAGGGACAGAAATTCGGCGAAATAGTACTCCACGCGGGCGATGTTCATCTCGTCGAGAATGGTGATGAAGATGTCGTCCCGCCCGTTGGCCTCGTAAATTTTTTGCAGCAAAAGCGTCTCGTTGAAGCGCTTGGTAAATTCGTTGTAGTAGCCCAAAAGGTCGCTCCGCTCCTTCCACATGGGCTGGACGGGGATGACGACGGACGGGTTGCCCAAAAATTCGCCGAAGGCAAACGCGAGCGACGTCTTGCCCGTGCCCGACATGCCCTGCAGAATAAGGATGCGGGAGACCGCCAGCCCCGCGACAAATTCGCGGATGACGCCGATATCGTAGTACAGCCCCAACTTGCCCGCCGCGAAGTTGCGGAAGGAATCGCAGAAGGAGCGCAGGTCGACGTCCTCGACGAACGCCGTGGGGACGCGCGTCTTTTGCTCCTCGTCGAGGCGCTTGAGCATGTCGAACCGCGGCAGGCGGCGGGTCTCTTCCTCCTCCTTTTTGCGGGAGTCCTCGTCGATGCGCTTGGCAAATTTGGTAAAGCGGCGCTCGTTGATCATCACGGACAGCGTGATGGCGAGCATGAGCGCGACGACGGCGGCGATGTAGATGACGATGACGAGGGGATCGGTGAGAACGTCCCAGAGATTTTGAAGAGAGACATCAAGATTCATCGGCTTCTTCTCCCTCCGAAATGGCTTTCAGCCCCAAACGGGCGTTCTGTTCGCCGAAGATCTCGACGAGCGCTTGCGGCATGGTCGTGCCGCAGATGTCGTCCTTCCACTCCTCGCCGAGCCAAGGCAACACCTCCGCGGCGAGCGCGCCGTCCAGCGCCTCCTCCGTGCTCGCGCCGCACGCCGAAGCGACGGACGCGTGCAGCTCCAACTTGAGCCACAGGCGGTTGCCGATGCGCGCCGATTTGCACACCTCGTCGAGATAATCGACGTTCTGCCAGCAAATTTCGGGGAGCGGATAGTCTTCCCGCACGGCCTGCCGCATCGCCGTGAACCGCTCGGCGCCGACCGACTGCAAGATCGTGCGCTTGGGCGAGGGCTCGCAGCTCTCGCAGACGGGCGAGAGGACGGCGGCGACTTCGGTGACGGAGACGGGAAGGTGCAGCGCGCGCTCCGCCTCGATCTCCGCCACGATGACGAGGTTGGGCGGCAGCATGACGCTCTCCTCCCCCGGGAGGGGCAGCGCCGTTCTCCTGCGGGCGAGGACGTCCGCAATGGGCAAAAAGAGCGTTTCGAGCAGGGCGGGGTCGACGTGGCGGATGAGCACGGTGTGAAGATACGCGCTCTCGTACTTCGCCTTCACGAGGGCGTCGCTGAGCCCCGTGGGGAAGTTCGCCCGCCCGCTCTGCTTCCATTGCGTGAAGATGTCGTCATAGCGGCGGTATTTTTCGGCATTGTCGATGTACGCCTTCTTGCCGAAGTACTCCGCGACGCTTTCGCACAGCGCGGCGCCGCCGCCCGCGGGGACGACGATGAGCTGCGTTGCGGTGAGCGCACCGAGGTAGTTGCGAAGCGTCTCCTCGTCCGCGACCAGCCCGCGTTCTGCCATGAACTGCCGGCAATCGGCGAGGAGCTGTTCGTAGGTGAGCCGCTTGTCGTAGAACTGCGGCACCTCGTCGGCGGGCGTCGGTTCCTCCGTGGCTGCGGCCTCGGCAACGGCCTTGGCGATACGCGCCTCCTCCGCCGCGCGGAAGGCCTCCTCGAACTGCGGCTCGGAGGTGACAACTGCATCGTGCTTGCGTTCGAAATAGTACTTGTTCCAGCGATCCTTGCCCACCCGCGTACGCCAGACGTCACGTTCGACGAAGGTCGCGACGATGACAAAGACGGGCGTGCCGACGGTCAGGCAGGAGAGCACGCGAAGGGCGATCCCCTCCCACTCTCCGCCGCCGGGTGCGACGAGCAGGGCGCCCAAGATAAAGCAGAGGATAAAGAGTACGGGGAAGGCGTAGATGGCGACGCTCCGCATGATGGCGATGCGTTTTCGGTTGAGACCGAAGATAAGGGGCATGCACGAGATGACGCCGATCGCAGCGACGTACAGGATCCACTTCATCGTCTCCTGCCCCGCCGCGGAGATCAGCGCATAATCGAGCACATAGGAGAGGATGAGAATGCTGGTCAGCACAAAGAACAGGATGGCGGCGGCGGGAAGCGCGTAGATGGCCGCCTTGCGCAGACGAAGGATGCGTTCTGCCCTGCGGCTGCTATCGCGCTCCTCGACGCGGTGCTCCTGCCCCACCTTTTCGATGGTGATGTAGTCGCCGTTGGGGAAATAGTCGGCCGCAGACTCCCGCACGGGCTCCCTCTGGACGCCCTTGAGATAGCGCTTGCCCTGCAGGCGGATGTCGAGCACGGAGGCGCCAACATACACGCGGTACAGCCCCGTTTCCACATTTTCCGCATACAGGCGGTAGTCGAAGGTCGCATAGCGCGCGGCGGGAAGGTCGAAGGTGATCTGCTTCTTCTCCCCCGCCCGCAAAAATACCCTGCGGAAGGCGATGAGCTGGCGGCGCGGGGTCACGCGGGACGTCTTGGGCGCCCCCATGTACACCTGCACCACCTCGGTGCCGTCGTACGCGCCCATGTTGGTAAGGCTGAACGTGACGGAATCCTGCTCGAGTTTGAGTTCGGAATAGAGGAATTTGGAATAGCCGATGCCGTAGCCGAAGGGGTAACGCACCTTTTCGTCCCCCGTGACGTAGCGGCGGTAGCCCGCCAGAGAGCCGACGCGCATGCGGCCGCTGTCGCGATCTTCGCGATAGGCGCGGAAATATTCGTCCGCCTCGCTGTACACGGTGCGCGTCACCCTGCCCGAGGGATTGACCTCGCCCGAGAGCACGCGCGCGAGCGCAGCTGCGGCGTAGGGGCCGTCGGCGGGGACGAGCATGGAGGCGGAGAGCCCGCCGTCGAAATCCATGTCGACGGGTCGGTCGCCGCAGACGAGGGCGATCACCCGCTTCTTCGCCTTTTTGAGCGCATCGAGCAGGGCGAGACGGTTGGCGGGCAGCGCAAGCGTGCGGCCGTCGCGGTCTGGATAGAGAAATACGAGCACGGCGTCGGCGTGGTTGGTGGCACGCACCGCCACGGGGAGACATTCGTCGCTGCGCGGCTCCTCCCTGTCGTAGCCGTCCGCCGTTCCGACGACGGAAAACCTCTCGGTGAGCGGGGAGAGGTCGCCGTAGGCTTCGCCGAGCACGGCGATCTTCGTGCCCTTGGCGAGCGGGAGAAGGCCGTCGTTCTTGAGCAGCACGATGCACTCTTCCGCCATGCGCGAGCGCGCCTCGTCGGTGAGAATGGGCGGCGCGAAGGCGGGCACGGCCGAAATTAAGGGAATGGGCTCCGCAACAATTTCGGGCGCGGGTGCGGGTGCGGAGACGGGCTCCGCCGCCGGTGCAGCAGCGGCAGGTTCTGCTTCCGCTTTGGCAGGTTCTGCTTCCGAAGTAGCGGGCGCCGCTTCCGATGTGGCGGGCGCCGCGGGCTGTTCTGTAGTTTGTTCTGCGGGCTGTTCCGCTGTTTGTTCAGCGGCCTCTGCGGGCTGTTCTGCGGGAACGGGGTCAACGGGCTCCGCCGCGGGCTGTTCTGCAGGCTGTTCGGCGGGAGCGGGCTCCGCGATCTGTTCCGCCGCAAGGTTTTCCGCACGGACGGCGGGCGCGGCGGGCGTTACGGGCGTTGCGGGAGCCGCCTGTGCAGGCGCGCTTGCGGGCGCATGCAGCTTGCTCTCGTTCAGGCGCAGGGCGAAATCGATGATCTCGTCTGCCGCGGCGTCCAACGTTGCCGTGTCCACGGCGCTGCCGTCGCGCAAAGCCTCCTCGAGGTCGCGCCGCTGCACGCTGCCCTCCGCCTCGTATTCGGCGAGCCGCAGATACCGCCGCAGGGCGCGTTCCAAGGGAATGGAGAGGCCGCCCAGCGAGACCTTTCCGCGGAGCAGCTTTACGGCGTCGGGCGTGGATTCCCCCTCGCCCACGGCGAAGGCGTCGCCGTACGCGCCGCCCAACACGTCGTGGAAGAGGTTGCGGTTGGTGTGATAGTAGCCGCCGCCCATGCGCTTGGGGTCGGAGAACACGACTTCGCAGCCGCCCTCCTCCGTCGCCTTTAAGAAGGGGCGGGTGACAAATTCGTAGATGGCGGAGGCATCCTCCTTGCGGTCGAGCCACGCGGTCTCTTCGGCGTTGAGCGAGAGACGGGAGAGCCCCGCCGCCCCGCCGACTGCGTGGATGGCGCGCACCGCCTCGCCGCCGAGGGCGCCGTTCAGATAGCCATCCTCGGAGAGGCCGGCGGAATACGGGTCGACGGCGACCTTCAAATCGGGCGTGACGAAGAGCCGCACACCCTTCTCCCCCGCCGCACAGGCGAGCTCCTCCGTCATGCCGCCGACGAGCGCGGGATCCCACGCGCGGGCAGCGCTTTGGTAGGAGACGCCCTCGCCCTCCGCGAGCGCACCGAGGTCGGCACGGCAAATCGCGGGGACGCCCGCCTGTTCGAAGGGTTCGTCCCGCAAGACGGAGGCGACGAGCGCCACCTTTTGGAGCGTGTTCAATTTTTCGATGAGATCTTTGTGCTTCAACATACCGTCCGCTCCCATGAAACTTCTTCCTGCGGTTCGCCGCGGCTTGAAATGCCTTTGAATACGCCGAGCCTCCACGCGACACCCACCGCGGCGATCACCGCGGCAAGCACCGCGACAAACGCGAGAATGGTGTAGCGTTTTTTCCGTTTGGATATGGAATAGGTCGCCTTTTGTTCAAAATACAGTTCCTTTTCCTGCGGGGAGACGCCGTATTGCAGGCGCACGCCGTCCTCCCCCACCGAATATTCGTAGCCGTCGGACAGAACCGACGTCACCTGCACTTCGATGGCGGTGCAGGCGAGGCGCACGGGGATATCGGCAACGGCAAATTCGCCGCCGCGTTCGGCGAACAGCCCCGTCCGCTCGATGGGATATTCCGCGATCGCCCTGCCCTTGGCGTCCCGCTCCGTCACACGGAAACGGACGCCTGTGACGAGCACGTCGCTCGCGTTGAAAAAGCGCATGGCGGCGCGCGGCGTTTCCCCGCCGAAGAGCACGTACCGCGCAAGGTAGACGGGGAAGCCCCCCGGGTAGGGCAGGCGTTCGCCGAGCGGCTCCTTGCGGACGGGCGCAGCGGGATGGGGCGCCGCGGGGGCTGCGGGTTTACTTTTGTGTTTTTTCATGGAGATACCCCTTTCTGCGCAGCAAAAACCCTCCGAGGGAGAAGGCGCACGTCGCCAGCGAGACCCCGACTGCGGTCAGGCCGAGCAGCATCGCCCAAGTTCCCACGGAGAGCTGATTGGTCATGGTGAAATTGTCTAAACAGTTAAAGACGAAGGTGATGCCCAGCCAGAGCAGCACGTCTACCGTCGCCGCAAGGCACAGGCAGAGCGCGGCCAGCCACAGCGCGTACTGCTTGCGGAAGGGCTGGCGTTCGGCGATGACGGGGGTATCGTCGGCATAGACGATGCGCAGGGTGACGTAGTCCGTCGTCTGCGGGAGCCGCGTGACGTGCGTAAAACAGCCGCCGTTGAACTTCTCCTTGATGCGGAAAATATCGACGATCCTGTTGTTTGCGTCGTACACGGTGAGCTCGTAATCGACAAACGCCTTGACGCACGCCCATTCCCCGCGGAAGTACAGCCCGTTGCCGTCGCTCGCGACGGTGTACTGTTTGATGTAGGGACGCACGGAATCGGCGGGCACATAGCTCACCCCGACGTCCTTTCCGCCCGGCAGACGGCCGATCGCCTTGTCCCGCACGGGCAGCGCGGCGGCATGCGTGCGGAGCATGATCCGCGGCAGCATGTACACCGCAAAGAGCAGCACGACCGCCATTCCGATAATAAACCATATGATCCAAAATATCATGGTCTTGATTTTATCATGAATAAAACGTTATGTCAAGCTAACTTACATGCCCGCGCGTTGCCTTTTTATGGAGAAAGCGGAAAAATTCCGCAAAATCCCAGAATATGGTTCATTTTGTGGCTTTTTTTGAGCGTTTTTCAGGGGGGAAATCGGCAAGAGCGGCCGAGCGGAGAACATGCGAAAAAGCGCCCGCCGGGGCGCTTCTTGCGGAAATGCGTATTATGCAAAAGCGATAATTTTTTAACGCAAAAGCGTTATAGATCAGCGGACGGTTGAGAAATAGGTGGAGCGGTCGAGGACGGCGCGGAGCGTTTTCGCCTCCCCGTCCCGCGAGACGGTAATGACGAGCGTATCGCCCCTCTGCACCCTGAAAAGGAAGGCCTCGAACTGCCCGAGGCGGGTGAAATCGGTGCGGTACAGCTGCTCGCCGTTGCGCTCGACATAGCCCGAGACGAGGGTATCGCCCTGCCTGACGTAGAGCGCGGAGCCCGCCCCCACCGTGTAGTCTTTAACGCAGATCTTTTCGGAGATGTGCGTTCTGCCCAGCGCCTCGTCGTAGACCGCCTTGCTCGACTGCACCTCCACGATGATCCCGTCGTCCACATGGACGAGCGTTCCGCCGTTTGCGAGCATGTTCTCCGCCGCCGCCATCGCAAAGTTGACGGGGATGGCGTAGCCGAAGCCCAACACGTCCTCGCGGGTGTCGCGTGCGTTGACGATGCCGAGGAGTTCCCCCGTCGCGTTGAAGAGCGCGCCCCCCGAATTGCCGTGGTTGACCGCGGCGTCGATCCTGATCTCGGGCAGGGTGATGTACGCCGTATCGTCCGAGACCTTGAGCGTGAGCCACTCTTCCTCCACGGAGACGACGCCCGCCGCGACGGAGAGCGACTCGTTGAGCGGATTGCCGACGGCGTACACCGTTTCGCCCGCGATGACGCTGTCGGAATCGCCGATGTCGGCGACGCGCGCGTCGCTTTCGCGGAGCACGGAGCTGTTTTCGATGCGAAGAAGGGCGAGGTCGTATTCCATGGCGCCGCCGTAGTAGGAAGCGGAGATGGCCTCCCCCGTGAGCGTCGTACCATAGAGGCGGACGCCGATGTTCTCCGAGATCGCCTTGCGCGTGCTGTTGTAGAGGACGTGGTAGTTGGTGAGTATGTAGGCGTCGCCCGCCGCTTTGTCGAGGTCGATGATGACGCCCGCGCCCGAGCTTGTCACCAGCTTGTTGTCCGCCGTGGTGAAGCGGCACGAGACCATGACGGTGGAGAGAAAGGCGCGCTGGATATAGGGGGTGGCGTCGGCCGAGACGCCGAGCTCCTTCAAAAATTGGAAATACGTCCCCGTAAAACTGCCGTCCGCCAGCGCCTCGTCATAGAGGCGGCGGTAGATGGTCTCGGGCGCCTCGCGTTCGGACAGCCATTCCCCCTCCGAGCCCGTATAGCCGCCCTGCACCGAGATATCGTAGGGAAAGTTTCCGTCCGCACTGTACCCGAAGAGCGAACAGGCGGAGAGCGCGCACACCGAGGCGGCCGCCAATGCGCACGCCGCAAATATCGTTACGAATTTTTTCATGAACATACCTCTCGCGGCGACGTCCGCCGCTCCTCTATTATACCACCGCGGCACGAGAAAAACAACAATTTCTCGCGCGGAATTTCCGCCCCGCCCCCTCTTTCCGCCCCAAGGCGCAAAAAAAGAGCGGAAAATCGCTTTTCCGCTCCCCTGCGCTCAAAGGTCGTCTGCGTCCTGCACGGGGACGTCCTGCGCGTTGTCGCTGCAGACGCCCGTGTAACTGCCCAGCGCGTCCTCTTCCGAGCGCATCTTTGCGCCGCTTTTCAGGCGTTTTGCGCGCCCCATTCAGCCGCAATCCTTTGCGTTTTTACCGCAGCCCTTGCCGCAGCCCTTCGTGCCGTGCGCGTTCTGCGCATTCTTGACGTTCTGCGTCTCCTTGGCGTTGGTCTTTCCTGTCGTCTTTTTCATAAATTCTCCTTTTTGAAGGGAAGGTGCAGCTCCGCTTCTCCCTGCGACGCCCCGCACAGAGGACAGATGTTCCATGCCTCCTTGGAAGTGTGCATATAGCCGCATTCGCCGCAGATCCACAGCATCGGCCTCTCCGCCTTGTAGAGGGAGCCGTCCTTGAACGCCTCGTGAAGGTACCCGAAGATGATCTTGTGATTTTCTTCGACCTTTGCAACCTGTTCGAATTTGAGCGCGATTTGCCCAAACCCCTCTTCCCGTGCAATGCGTGCGAACGAGGGATACAGGTTCTCCGCTTCGTCCTGCTCGTCGATTGCCGCAAAGCGCAAATTGTCCTCCACCGTGCCTGCGTGGAACGGATAGCTCGCCTCGATGCGGATGTCGTCCTGACTGCCCGCATTCTGCAAAAGCGCCTCGAAAAATACCTTCGCATGATTGGTTTCGTTCTTCGCGATGGTGCGGATGGTGTCCGCCAAAACTTCGTAGCCCTGTTTCATCGCCGCCTTTGCCGTGAGTTGATACCGCATTCCCGCCTGGCACTCTCCCGCAAATGCCCTTGCGAGATTGTGAAAGGTCTGCGTCTTGGTAAAGTCCATGCTGTTTCCTCCCTTACGCCACTTATTTTGGACGGAACGGGGCGCCCCTATACGCCGCCGCCCGCAGGAAAGAAAAGGAAAAACCGCCGTTTGGGGCGGAAAAAGAGCGACATGGGGTGAAAAAACAGATATACGGGCGCAAAAAAAGACCGCCGCGGAACGGCAGCCTCTTCGCTTATTTTTCCTGCGGTCCCTCTTCGGGAGGCGCGGCTTCGCCCCCTTCCCCGTTGCCGCTCTCGGGCGGGGCGGGCGGAACGGGCGGGGCGGGCGAAACGGGCGGGGCGCTTTCCGCCATGATCTCCCCCACGGTCGCGGCGAGCGCGGCGAGGAAGTCCTTCCTGTCGCTCGGTTCGCCCTCGACGGTGAGCACGTCGCCCGCACAGAGCTCCGTCGCGCCGACGGGCGCAAACGACTCGCTTCCGCGCTCCACCGACTTGACGAGCGCCGTGAACGGCCACAAAATATCGCGCACGGCACGCCCCGCCGCGGGCGAACCCGCAGTGACGCGGACGCGCACGGTGATGCGCTCGCCGCTGCGCTTCTCCCGCTCGAGAATGTCGTCGAGGAGCCTGTCGTACAGCGGCTCGGTGTGGAGGACGTCGCCCACGAGGTACCCCACCGCCGCGCAGATGACGGCGGGCAGGAGGAAGGAAAAGCTCCATGTGAGTTCGACCGTCATGATGATGCCCGTGACGGGCGCCTTGACGACGGTCGTGAAGAAGGTGACCATGCAGAGGACGACGACGCCGTCCGAGAGGGCGGGATCCATTCCCATCTCAATAAAAAGAAGGGAGAGCAGCTTGCCGATGCCCGCGCCCATGGCGAACATGGGGACGGAGGCGCAGCAGGGAAGGTCGGCGCCGAGGTTGGCGACCGTGGTGACCAACTTCAGCATGACGACGATGAGCACCGCAGCCCACAGCGGCGAGCCGAACACGGACACGCCCCCCTCCGAACCGCTCCCGAGGGCGCCGATAAATTCCGTGCCGCCCCCCATCGCCCAAACGGTGACGAGCCCGCAGACGCCCGCGAGCACGAAGGGCACCGCATAGCGCAGCATTCCCTTGAAGCGGGTGAGCTTCGCCATATATTTGCGGACGAGGAAGGCGAGGTGGTAGAACGCGACGGCGACGACGGTGACGACGCACGCGGCGAGCAGAATAAACGCGCAGAACAGCAGCCCCGGATCGCCGGGGAAGGAAAACGTGGAGAGAAAGGGGCCGACGGACAGCCCCATTGCATAGTGCAGGAGGTTGCGCACGACGACGGCGACGGCGACGGAGGAAAAGGAGCAGACGAACACCTCGGGGGTGAACCGCTTGTGCGCTTCCTCGTAGGCGAAGATGATGCCCGTGAGCGGCGCGTTGAACACCACCGCGAGCCCCGCGCAGGCGCCGCCCGTGATCTGGTACCGCCGCACGATGGGGTCGCGGCGGGTGAGATCGCTCACCCCGTAGCCGCAGGCGCCGCCGATGAAGGCGCTCGGCCCCTCCGCCCCCGCGGAAAGCCCCATGAACACGATGAAGAGGCTTGCCGCGAACATGCCCGTAAGTTCGCGGTACCACTTGAAGCGCAGAAGGCCGCGCGTCGCCCCCTCCGTCTGCGGGAAGCCGTTCCCCCGCAGCATGGGCAGAAAGCGCAGCGCACCGCCGATGATGACGGCGCCCGCGAGAAGGGCGACAAAGAGCAAGGGGATAAACGCGGGATTTTCGCGGAAAAATCCGTAATACCCGCGGGAGAATTGCTCCGACAGGACGACGAGGCGGTTGAAGAGCGTGACGACGAGCCCCGCGAAGAGCCCCGTGAGCGCGCCCACCGCCACGACCTGTGCGCCGTAGTTGGCCTTTTTCTTGAATTTTGACAGCGTTTTCTTCATATGTTTACTGTTCGAACTGCGCGCGGTAGATCTGCGCGTAGAAGCCGTCCCTTGCGAGGAGCTCGGCGTGCGTGCCCTGCTCCACGATGTTGCCCGCCTTCATCACGAGGATCAGGTCGGCGTTTTTTACGGTGGAGAGCCTGTGGGCGACGATGAAGCACGTCCTGCCCTGCATGAGCCGCGCAAAGGCGTCCTGCACCAGAAGTTCGGTGCGCGTATCGATGTTGGACGTCGCCTCGTCGAGGATGAGCATGGGCGGGCGGCAGAGCATGACGCGCGCGATGCAGAGGAGCTGTTTCTGCCCCTCCGAAAGGGCGCCCTCCTCGCCGATGACGGTGTCGTAGCCGCGGGGCAGGCGCATGATGAGCCCGTGCGCGTGCGCGGCCTTTGCCGCCTCGATCATCTCCTCTTCGGTGCAGTTTTCCGCCCCCATGCAGAGATTTTCGCGCACCGTTGCGCATTTCAGCCATGTATCCTGCAGCACCATGCCGTAATTTTCGCGGAGGGACTTCCGCGTGATGGCGCGCACGTCCCGCCCGTCCACCTTCACCTTGCCACCGTTGACGTCGTAGAAGCGCATCAGGAGGTTGATGAGCGTCGTCTTGCCGCAGCCCGTCGGCCCCACGATGGCAACGCGCTTGCCCGCGGGCGCGGTAAGGCTAAGCCCCTCGATGAGCGGGCGTTCGGGGTCGTACGAGAAGGAGACGTTCTCCATCGCGACGTTGCCCTCCGCCCTGCCGAGGGCGGGGAAGTTGGCGTCCGAGGGCTGCTCCCGCTCGTCGATGAGAGCGAAGATGCGGCCGCCGCATGCGAGCGCGTTCTGAAATTCGGCGATGACCTCGGTGATCTCGTTGAAGGGCTTGGTGTACTGCGTCGCGTAGGAGAGGAACATGGTGAGATTGCCCACGCTGAACGCTCCCCCCGAGGAGATGGCGAGCAATGCGCCCGCGAGCGCGACGGCGGCGTACACCACCGAGTTTACAAAGCGCGTGGAGGGATTGGTCGTGGAGGAGAAGAACACCGCCTTGAGCGAGGCGAGCCGCAGACGTTCGTTGATCTCCGCAAACGTCGCCCCGTTTTCGTCCTCGTGGGTGTACGCCTTCACCACCTTGAGATTGCCCACCATCTCGTCGATGAAAGCCGTCTGTTCGGCACGCACCTCCGACTGCTTTTTGAAGGTCGCGTAGGTGCGTTTGGAGATGAACCTCGCCACGACGAGGGAGAGCGGCGTCACGCAAAATACGACAAGGGCGATCTCCCAGCGGATCGAAAACATGATGACGAGCACGCCCGCAATGGTAGCAAGCCCCGTAAAGAGCTGGGTGAAGCCGAGGAGCAGCCCGTCGGAAAACTGTTCGCTGTCCGCCACGATGACGGAGGATATTTCCCCGTAGGAGCGGTTGTCGACGTACTTGAGCGGCAGCCTGCCGAGCTTTTCGAAGGCCTCCATGCGGATGTCCGCGAGCACGCGGTAGGCGACGCGGTTGTTCACGAGGCTGACGGCGTACTGCGAGACGGCGGCGACGGCGATGCACGCGCCGATGCCCCACAAAATGCGGTAAAGCGACGGGAAGTCGACTTCGCCCTCCCCCGCGACGCAGTCGATGGCGCACCCCACGAGATAGGGCACGGCGAGCTGGGCGGCGACGGTGATCGCCGCGGCGGCGACGGTAAGGGCGATGAACCACGCGTGGCGGCGCAAGAGGTGGAGGATGCGGCGAAAGACGGTGCGCTTGTTCATGCCGTGCCCTCCTCCGCCTGCGTCTGCGAGGCGTAAATTTCGCCGTAGAGGGGGCTGTTTTCGAGCAATTCGTCGTGCGTGCCCACGGCGGCGATTTTTCCTTCGTCGAGGAGCACGATCTTTTCGGCATGGCGCACCGCCGCAACACGCTGCGACACGACGACCACGGTGCACGGCAGCGACTTTAACGCGCGGCGGAGCGCGGCGTCCGTCGCGTAGTCGAGCGCCGACGAACTGTCGTCCAAAATGAGAATTTCGGGTTTTCGCACGAGGGCGCGGGCGATGGTGAGCCGCTGCCGCTGCCCGCCGGAGAGGTTCTTCCCCTCCTGCGCGACCGCGCCGTCCAGCCCGCCCTTGGCCTCGACGACGTCCTCCGCCTGCGCGAGTTTGACGGCCTCCATGAGCTCCCCGTCCGTCGCCCTTCCCCCCCACAGGAGGTTGGAACGGATGCTCCCCTTGAAGAGCACGGCGCGCTGCGGCACGACGGCGACGCGGGTGCGAAGCTCTTCTGCGGGCAGGGCGTTCACGTCCTTCCCGAAGAGCAGCACGCGCCCGCTGCTCGCCGCATAGAACCGCGGGATCAGGTTGACGAGCGTGCTCTTGCCTGCGCCCGTTCCCCCCAAAATGCCCAGCGTTTGTCCCTTTTTGACGGAAAAGTCGATATCGGTGAGCGAGGGCGCGCCGCCGTCTTTGTAGGTGAAGCCGACGTGCTCGAAGCGCAGCGCCTCCTCTTCGGCTTGGGCGGTTTCGGCGGTTTGGGCGTTCCCCCCTTCGCCCTCCGCGCGGAGAACGGCGGGTTCGCCCGTTTCGTCGAGCACCTTGCCGATGCGCTTCTGCGAGGAGACGGCCTTGCTCACGGTGAAGATGAGATTGGCGAATTTTACGAGTTCCACCAGGATGATGGAGAGATAGCTGTAGAGCGCGATGACGTCGCCCTGCCCGAGCGCGCCCGCATGGACGCGCACGCCGCCCACGAGGAGCAGCACGATGACGGCGAGGTTGACGAGCGCATAGGTAAAGGGATTGGCGAGGGCGGAGATCCTGCCCGCGCGCCGCTGCTCGCGGCAGAGCGCCTCGTTGCGGCGGGAAAATTCCGCGGCCTCCTCCTCTTCGTGGCAGAAGGCGCGGATGACGCGCGCGCCCTGCAAATTTTCACGCGTGGAGAGGTTGACGGCGTCGAGCCTTCCCTGCACCTTTCGGTAGAGGGGGATGCCCGCCGCCATCACGGCGACCACGACGAGGGCAAGAAGAGGAATGAGAGCCACGATGACGAGCGCGCCGGAGACATCCACCGTGAACGCCATCGCCGCCGCCCCGAACACGATGATGGGCGAGCGCAAAAGGATGCGCAGGAACATATTCACGCCGTTTTGCACCTGCTGGCAGTCGCTCGTCATGCGGGTGATCATGGCGGCGGTGCCCACCGTGTCGATCTGTTCAAAGGAGAAGGACTGTAATTTGGAGAACAGCCGCCCGCGCAGCTCGGCAGAGACGCCGACGGCGGCCTTGGCGGCGAAGTACTGCGCCGTGAGCGCAAACCCGAGCCCCGCCGCCCCGAAGGCGACGAGCAGGAGGCAGCCGTAGACGATGTACATTCTGTCCGCGCCCGCCACGCCGACGTTGACGATGTGCGCCACGACGAGGGGGACGATGAGCTCCATGCACGCTTCGAGCAGCTTGAAAAGAGGGGCAAGAATTGCCTCTTTTTTATACATTTTCAGGCATGAAAAGAGATGCTTCACCGTTACAACCTGCAGAGGAAGAGATATACGTAGTATCCGATAAAGGAAAGAACCATGACGGCGCCCGAGAACCTGCCGAGCTTCTTGCGCCCCGCAACGGCGAAGAAGAGCAGCAGAAGAGCCGCCGCAAACGCCACGAGGGCGTCGATGAGATTGGTCGTGAGATTGAACGCGAGCGGATAGAAGAGCGAGGAGACGCCGCCGATGAGCAGAACGTTGAAGATGTTGCTGCCGATGATGTTGCCGACGGCAATGTCCGTCTCCCCCTTCTTGGCGGCCACGACGGAGGTGACAAGCTCGGGCAGCGACGTGCCGATGGCGACGATGGTGAGCCCGATGATGTCCTCGGGCACGCTGAAATAGCGCGCGATGTACTTCGCCCCCTCCACGAGGAGGGTGCCGCCGCCCACCACCATGCCGAGGCCGACGACGGTGAGCACGATGAGAAACCACGCCTTTTGCTCCATCCTTTCAAACCACAGCCCGATCTTTCCGCGCGGGGGCTCCTTCTCCTCTGCGGGAGGAAGGACGCCCGCCTTGCGCTCGCGGAGGGCGCTCGTGATGAGCAGCGCCATATACCCCGCAAAGACGGCGAGGAGGATGAGCCCGTCCCACCACGAGATCGCCTCCCCCCACACGCCGAGGCCGATGACGAGGGCGCTGACGAAGAGCAGCACGGGCAAATCGAGGCGCATGGAGTTTTTCTGCACGGGAAGAATGTGCACGAGGGAGGAGATGCCCAAAATGAGCAGGATGTTGCAAATATTGCTCCCCATGATGTTGCCGATGGCGATGTCGGTGGAATGCCCGATGGCGGCCGTGACGGAGACGGCGAGCTCGGGCGCGCTCGTGCCGAATGCGACGACGGTGAGCCCGATGACGAGCGGGGAAATTTTACACTTGCCCGCGATGCCGGCGGCGCCGTCCACGAACCAATCCGCCCCCTTTACGAGGATGGCAAGTCCCACGATGAGAAGTACGATCCAAAGATATAGCATAATTTCTCCAACTTTGAGTTCCCCGACGGGCGAGGCCGTTTTCTATCGTACCACGCCCCCGAAAAAATGTCAAGCGCACGCGCGCGCCCGTTTTATCGCCGTTTTATCGCCCGCTTCGCGCCCTACAATACGCCCTCGAGGAGCAATTTCAGCCCGATGAGAACGAGGATCGCCCCGCCCGCAAGTTCGGCACGGGCGGCAAACCTGTCGCCCGCCTTCGCCCCGATGCGCACAGCGACCGCCGAGAAGCCGAACGTGACCATGCCGATGAGCAGCGCGCACAGCACGGCGTGCAAGGGCAGCCCCGCCTCTTTTTCGGCGGCGAGCAGCGTCACTCCCACGGCGAGGGCGTCGATGCTCGTTGCCACCGCCTGCGCGAAGAGGGCGGCTGCGCCGAGCGTCTTTCCCCGTCCCCTTTCCCTCGCAGCGGGCGCAGAGCGCTGCCCGAGCGCGTAAGAGATCACCGACTTCCCGCCCAGGATGCCGAGGAGGACGAAGGCGAGCCACGGGGCGATGCGCTGCACCAACTCCGCAAACGCCGTGCCCGCGTAGTACCCGACGACGGGCATCATGAACTGGAAAAACCCGAAGGCAAACGCGATCGCCATGTGCTTGGGAAAGGACATGGCGGGTTCGTACATGCCGTCCGCCATACCGACGGCGAACGCGTCCATCGAGACCGCCACGGCGATCAGCAACAGTTCCCATATTCCCATAGGCCTTCCTCCCGGCGGATTTTGTCGGAACGGGGGTAGAAAAAAAGACTTAAGCGCGAAAAAAACCGCGCATAAGTCTCGCCGTTTCATGCAACACCCGCGGCCGCAGCCGCATTGTGTGGACATTGCCGCCCGCAGCTTCGCGGGCCGACTACTCCCCTATGACTTCTTTATTGTATCATGCGGCGCACCGCTTGTCAACGGTTTTTCGAGCACGGCGATAATTTCCGCCGCCCGCTTGAAAGGGCAGGGCGCCGTCTGCGCCGTGCAGCTCTCCGTCCGCTCCACAACGCCCTCCGCGCTGCCGCCGCCGAAGGGCACGAGCACCCTGTCGCCCGCCGCCGCGCCGCAGCCGTTGAGATACCAGCGGGGCGTCTCCCCCACCCGCACCTTGGCAAATTCGTAGAAGCCGCCGTCGGCCAGCACGCCCCCGCTCAGAGAATGTATCATGCTCCCTCCTTAAAAGAGCGGCGCAAACAGTTTTGCGAACTCGCACACGATGCGCCACACCACGTTCTTTTTGGCCTCCTCCTCGGTGAGCTGCGCCGAGACGGCGAACACGCCCTCGAAGTCCTCGCGCAGCCCCTCGAGCGCGGCCGTCTTGAACATGAGCACGGCGTCCTCGTAGTGGAAGAGCAGGGAGCGGTAGTCGAGGTTGATGGTCCCCACGACGCCCACCGTGCCGTCGGCGAGGAAGCTCTTGGCGTGCACGAAGCCGGGCAGGTACTCGTAAATTTTCACGCCGCCGCGGATGAGCGCGAGATAGTTGGAGCGCGTCAGGGCGAAGGCGATCTTCTTATCGGGAATGTGCGGCGTGACGATGCGCACGTCCACCCCCCTCTTGGCGGCGAGCACGAGCGCCTCGCGCAAACGGTAGTCGATGATGAGATAGGGCGTCATGATCCACACATAGTCGTGCGCGCCCGCGAGGATGTTGATGTACACGTCCTCGCCGAGGTGGCGTTCGTAGATGGGCGAGGGGCCGTCGCCGTACGGCTGCACCCACCCCTCCCCCTCGATTTGGGGATATTCCTCGGGGAAGAAGGGGGCGAAGTCCTCGTTGGAGCGCGTCTGCATGTCATAGAGGTAGAGGAACATCTGGATGAAGCTCCGCACGCCCTCCCCTTCGAGGCGGACGGCGTTGTCCTTCCAATACCCGAAGGGACGCTCGGCGTTGACGTATTCGTCGGCGAGATTGAGCCCGCCCGTGTAGGCGATCTTGCCGTCGATGACGGTGATCTTCCTGTGGTCGCGGTTGTTGTGGATGTTGGTGACGACGGGCACGAAGGGGTTGAATTTCTCGCACTTGATGCCCTTTTTGCGCAGCGTTTTATGATAGCGGAAGTGCACCTTGCCCATGCTGCCGATGTCGTCGTAGATGAGACGGACGTCCAGCCCCGCCTTGGCCTTGCGCTCCAATACGTCGAGAATGGCGCTCCAGAACTTGCCCTTCCCGATGATGAAGTACTCCATGAAGATGTACTTTTCCGCCCCCTCGAGGTCGCGGAGAAAGCGCTTTGCGAACTGCACGCCCGTGGGGAAGTACTCCGTCTTGGTGTTGCCGTAGAGCACGGCGGAGCGGTTGACGGCGCTCAAGGCCTCCCCCGTGGAGATCCAGTGCCCGACGGCCTCCGCCGCCCGCTTTTTCTGCTCCTCGTCGGGGCGGACGAAGTAGCCGTTCTTTTTTGCAATGCTCATAAGCCGCTTGCGCTGCCGCCGCGTGGGGCGCAAAAAGGAGAAGGTGTAGTACATCGCGACGCCGAGCACGTTGAAGGCGACGATGGCGAGGATCCACGGGATCTTGGTCTCGGGCACCATGTCGCGGTTGGCGGCGTGGAGCACGGTGAAGATCAGGATGATGTAGTCGAGCGCCATCAGCCCGTAGCGGACGTACAGCTCCGCGTCGGGATAAAAGACGAGTACGACCCTGTCCACCACATAGATGGCGGCGACGATTGCCCCGACAAAGAGCAAAAACAGCAAGACGATGGTGAGTCCCACAAAGGAAAATCGGCTGAATATCTTTTTGAATGTTCTTTTCATAGCGTCCCCGTTGTCCTTTTGTATGATCAAGCCCCTTCCGCGCGCTCGAACACGGTGCACCCGCACGGCGCGACGGAGCGCGTAAACGTTCCGCGGAGAAAGACGTCCGCCCGCGGGCAGTGCAGATAGCGCAGCTGCGTGCAGTCGGCAAAGGCGTCGTATTCGATCTCGCCGCTCCGCATGCCGCACGCGTCGATCTCTTCAAGCGAGGGGCACGCATAGAACGCATGCGAGGTAAGATGCCCGCCCGTCACCCGCAATTTGCGCAGCGTTTTGGGCGTTTGGTAACTTTCGCCCGTCGAGAAGAGGTGGGCGAGCTCCCCGCGGTACTCCGTGGCGGCGTCGCTCTTCGCGTTCCCGACGAAGGGAAGCGACAGCTCCGTAATGCGGGAACAGGCGAGCAGCGCGCCCTCGTCCGCAAAGGTGACGTCCTGCGGCACGTCGACGCGTTCGGCATAGGGCAGCCCCGCGATCAGGCGGGCGCCGCCGGGTACGTCGAGGCAGACGCACTCCCCCTCGGCGCGGTAGGGCGCCTGCGCGACGACCTTTTTTACATACGTCCCCACAAAAGTCGCGCCGCCGAGCTCCCCTTCGGCACGGAGATACACCGTCTCCGCATGCGCCGCGATGAGCCGCTCGGGCGCGATCTCTCCCTCGAGAAGGACGACCTCCTCCGCCGCGCGTTCCCGCGTGACGGCGAGCGACCTGCCCGTCCATTCCATCCATTCCCCCGCATAGAACAGCGTCTTGCGGTATCTGCGGTAGAGGGCAGCCTGCTCGATGCGGCTCGCCCCGTCCGTGCCCGCTGCGGCAAGTTCCCCGAAATTTCCGTGTTCGATGAGCCCGAGAAGCGCCCTGCACGCCTCGCCGCAGGCGATCTCCCCGCGCATGCCGTCCCGCTCGAGCACGACGCTTTCGCCCTCGATACCCAAGAGGTCGCGGAAGGCGGTGAAGTAGCGCTCCTCCGTCTCCGTTCCGTCCTCCCAGAGGCAAAAATAGGTCTCGTCCGACACCGCCGAGACCGACGACGGTTCCGCCAAAAAGAAGAGCCCCGCCCAAAAGAGGGCGCACAGCGCGAAGATCGCGCCGCGGAGAAGGCGCAATTTGGCGTTCATTGCCATTTCAGGCGGTGCAGGGCGCCCGCCCGCTCCAATCCGCAGAACCCGTTCTGCCGCAGCCCCTCGTTCACCGCCACGGCGACGGCGTTGGAGAGGTTGAGCGAACGGCTCTCCCCCGCCATGGGCATGCGCAAACACGTTTGGCGGTGACGGACGAGCAGCTCTTCCTCGAGCCCCCGCGTCTCCTTACCGAATACAAAATAGTCCCCGGGGCGCAGCTCTGCGTCGGAATAGACGCGCTCCGCCTTCGTCGTAAAAAAGAAAAAGCGGGCGGCGGGATCCTGCGCTTCCACTTCCCCGAAATTCTCGTGCACGTGCACGTCGACGAGGTGCCAATAGTCGAGCCCCGCACGCTTGAGCTTTCTGTCGTCCAATTCAAAGCCAAGGGGCTTCACGAGGTGCAGATCGCACCCCGTCGCGGCGCATGTACGCGCGATGTTGCCCGCGTTTTGCGGGATCTCCGGCTCCACGAGAACGATGTGAAACACGCCGCCCCTCCCCTTTGCATTTCGTACGGATATTGTACGACAAATCTCCGCATTTTGCAAGCGTTCTCGGGAGAAATTCCAAAATCGCCCTTGCGGAGGAAAACATCCGCACCTCGTTCTTGCCCCCCTCCGCGGGAAACCGCATTACTCTTGCCCCTCTTCAGAAAGCCGCATTCCTCTTGCCACCTCCTCGGGAAGCCGCATTGCCCTTGCCCCCTCCTCGGGAGGGGGGTAGGGGGGTGGGCTCTGCCCGTCCTCCTCATTCCGAGGGCGTAGCCCGAGCGAATCTTCCCTTATCCACCGCCCCGCCACACAAATCACGTCATGTTGAGCGGAGCGTACCATTTGTTTACCGCCCCGCCACACAAATCACGTCATCCTGCCCCGCGCGCACTATTCGTTTACCGCCCCGCCATATATTTGTCATGTCGAGCGTAGTCGCCCCGCCCTGAGCCGAACTGCTATACGAAGTCCATAAAGGCTTATCCGCGAAGGATCCCGAAAAACGAAGTCCGAACTCTCCATATCGGGATTCTTCGGTCGCTACGCTCCCGTCAGAATGACGCGTAACCCAAGTACTACCCCGCCCCGCCACACAAATCACGTCATCCTGCCCCGCGCGCACTATTCGTTTACCGCCCCGCCACACTAATCACGTCATGTCGAGCTCCGTCGAGACATCTCTACCTTATTTTAGATTTCTCCACGCGCCGCTTACGCGGCTTGGTCGAAATGACGCCCCCGCCACACAAATCACGTCATGTTGAGCGGAGCGTAGCGTAGTCGAAACATGTCCTTATTATAATGCGCCGCGGTAGCCCCCTTGCTTTTCCCTTCGAGTGAACATCAAGTTTTCGTTCATCGACAAAGCCACTTTTGAACCACAAGGCTATCGCGAAGTTTTCTTTTCACACGAAAAACAGCGGGGAATTTCCCGCCGTTTTTGCATTTTTCCGTTCTCTTCCGCCCGTACCGAATTTTCGCCGCGCGGAAAAACTTTTCAGGCCGCTTACCCGCGCTGCCAATAATGATCGTAATACTCGAGCAGGGCTCCCGCCGCCGTCGCGGGCGTACCCAACAATTGCGAATCCAACGGCGTGGCGTCTTGTCCGTCCGCTCTCGTCGTTACGCTCCAGCCGAGAGGCTCTTCAAATTCTGCGCTCTTCAAAGCCGTGCAACTGATAAACGCTTCCTTCCCGATCGAAGTCAAGGATGCGGGGAACTTGACGGAACGCAAACTGCTGCATGATTCAAACGCCTCGATGCCGATCGCGGTCACGTTTTCTGGGATCGCGATCTCCTTCAAGTGATAGCATTCGCGAAACGCGTGTGCGCCAATCGTTTGCAGCTGACTGCCCTTTTCAAAGGTGATGGTCTCCAACGCACAGCCGAGAAACACTCCTTCGCCCATTCGGGATACGCTCTTCGGTATCTCGATTTCGGTGACGGCGCTGTGCTCAAACGCGAACTCGTCAATGAATTGCAATTGGCAAACCTCTTCGGCCTCGCCGTCATCCGATTCCACCCTTTCCTTTTCAAAGGTGACCGTCTCAAGCGATTCGCAATAGGCAAACGCGGAGGGGCTGATCGACGTCACACTTTTGGGGATCTCGATCGCGGTGAGACCGCTGCGCAAAAACGCATTTTCCCCGATCGACTGCAACGAACTTTCTCCCGAAAATGTCACGCTTTTCAGGGTAGGAATATCCAATGCGTTCGCTTCGATCGAAGTCACGCTCTCCGGGATCACGATGTCGACGACGCTGCTGACGGAAAATCCGTGCTGTGCGATCGTGGTCACGGCACGGTCGTTGTATGTGGCGGGGATCACGACGTGTTCGCCGCAAGTTTCCAAGTCGGAGCCGACAGAATAGGTGTCGTCCGCCGCGTTGTACCAAAATTGCAGACCGCCTTCGATCCCGCCCTCCGGCGGCCCTTCGGGCGGATCCTCGCCGCAGGCGCCCAGCGCCGCCGTCAAAAGCAGGGTCAGAAGGAGCGGGAGCAAAGCCAAACTCTTCTTTCTCATAACAAAACCTCCGAAAGCCGTTTTTGACGGACGGGCGATCCCGCCGTCCGCGCCATTCCGAAAAGCCTCTTCTTCGTCCGTCGCCACCATTATACGAAATCTTTCCCATCTTGTCAACCCCTCCCAGGAGATCCCGCCCCCTTCCCGCCAAAAAAACAACCCCCTGCCCCGTGCGCACCATTCGTCTACCGCCCTGCCATATATTTGTCATGTCGACCGAAGGCGCAGCCGAAGTGGAGACATCTCTACCTTATTTTAGATTTCTCCACGCGCCGCTTACGCGGCTTGGTCGAAATGACGCCCCCGCCACACA
>CANRFD010000001.1 GCA_947629845.1 uncultured Clostridia bacterium | reverse complement strand
GCGACGAGCCCGTGTTCGACCGTCAGGACACCGGATTTGTGCTCGACTGGGGTCAGTCCGGCCCCGTGGGGTTGCCGCGCGACAACTTCACCATCATCTGGAAGGGCGACTTCACGGTGGGGGATACAGACACCCGCCTGACCTTCTTCGCGGACGACAGAGTGCAGGTGCGCATCGACGGCAGCATGGTCGTAAACAGCGCGTCGGACGGCACCAACAAATACGATACGCTGTTCGAGACCCCTTACTACGCGGCGGGCACGAAGCACTCCATCGAGATAAAATATGTGGAAGAGGGCAACTATGCGCACTTCTACATGTACGCCATCGAGAAACCCGTGAAGGGAGCTTCCTCCTGCTACGACACCCGCGACGTGTTCCTCCCCGACGGGACGTGGATCGACGTGTGGTCGGGCAAGGAATACGTGGGGCCGTACACCTATCCGGTGACGCACCCGCTGGAGACTTCGCCCATCTTCGTGCGCAAGGGCACGCTCAACGTGCTCGCGCCCGACATGAGCAACCTGAGCGAAAAGGATTGGAGCGAGCTCACCCTTGACGCCTATCCCGCCGCGAGCAAGGCGCAGACCACGCTCTACGAGGACGACACCGTGACGCAGGCGTACAAGTACGGCAAGTACCGCACGACGCTCATCACGGCGGAGGCCGCGGAAGGCAAGTATACCATCAAGATCGGCGCGGCGGAAGGGGAGTTCGACGGCGACAGGGCGTTTACCTCCCGCAAGTGGAACGTCCGCCTGCATGCCTTTGCCGAGCTCGGCGACGTGAAGAGCATCACCGTGAACGGGAAGCTCGTCACCGGCATGAGCTACTATGCAAAGGACAGCCTCGCTTCGCCCTTCTCCTTTACGGGAGCCTCGGCGGACACCGCGGTGTACATGTTCTCCTTCTCGGGGGACGTCGACGAGGAGACGACCATCGTTGTGGACTTCGCCGACAACGCAAAACTTGCGACGGCGCAAAAGAACGCAGATTACGACGCGACCCCCGCAAACTTCAGCGTGGGCGAGGCGGCGGAGGTGGAGGGCTACCTCGATCTCGACAGCGAAGCGTACGACGACTGGGCGTACTTCGGCAATCTCACCTCGCGGAAGCTGAATGCGGAGCACGTCATCGGCGACATCGCAAGCGACTTCGAGATGTGGTCGGGTACGACGGCGGCCGTCTGCGCGGACTGGACGCAGGGCGAGGGGCAGGACATCGCGAAGGGCATCTCCACCGCCACGAGCGGACAGGTGGATGTGAACGTTACGCTGAAAGTGAAGAAGGGGGCGCAGAAGGTGTATACCCTCTACCTCGTCGCGACGCAGTGCGTGAGCAAACTCACCGTGCGCGACAGGGCGGGGAACGTTTATACCGTCATTTTCGACGAGCCCGCAGCCGACCTCACTTCGAGCACGCAGCTCAACAACAACTTCAACGGCACGGCGGCGAGGAAGGTGACGATCGCCGTCTCGGCGGAAGCGGACACCGAAATTTACGTCCGCTACAGCATGCACTCCTCGCGGACGAACGGCCAGAGCTCGGACGCGATCGTGTACGGCGACGCCGAGGCGCAGGCGGTCAACCTGCCCGACCTTACGGTGCCCACCGACTTCATGGTGACGGACGCAGCCGACGCCAACCTCTCGCAGCTGCCGAACGGCATTTCGGAGGGCGTTGTGCTCGACTGGCTCAAGACCAACGAGGGCAGCAGCGGCTTTGTGCACAAGCAGGACGGCGAGGTCATCGGCGACGTGTCGGGCTCCAAGTTCAATTCGTTCAACGACTACAAGGCGAAACTTTCGTGGACGGACGGCGAAGAGATGGCGACGAGCGCAGGTTCGACGATGGGCTATCACACCGCCTCCAACGAGAGCTACGCCATCTCCTTCAGCGTTGACCAAAATACGCAGTACATCGTGCTGTATGTAGGCGTGTGGAACGGCACGAACACCGTCTCCGTCCACAACTACATGGGCAAAGAGAAGAAGTCGGTGAGCTTCTCGGCGAACGACCCTTCGGCGTGCAAACGGGTCGTCATCCCCATCTCCGTGACGGGCGAGACGACGATCTCGGTGCACATCACCTCGTCGGGCGCACACGACAACGGCAATGCGTCGCTTTCGGCGGTGCAGGTAATAGGCAAGGCAAATTGACGGGAAATTCCCGCAGGGCGAACGTATCATTCCGTGCAAAAGTGCGGAATGATATCGCCGTTTTGCGGAGATCGAAATAAAAAACAAAACCGGGAGGAAAATTATGAAGAAGAGAAGCATTTGGGTTTTACTCGGACTCCTCGTGGCGGCGCTGACGTTTGCGCTCGCCGGCTGTGGCGGAGGCGAAGAGACCGAATACGCGCTGAGCGAGACGCAGATCGAACTGACGGTCGGCGGAACCAAGACGCTCACCATCTCGCCCGAGCCCGAAGGCGAAGTCACATGGACGTCTGCCGATCCCGCGGTCGCGACCGTGGACGGCGGCACCGTGACTGCCGTGCAAGCGGGCTCTACCACCGTGACGGCCGCCATCGGGGGAACGGATAAGACGCTCTCCTGCAGCGTGACCGTCAAGACCCAGCAGGGGGGGGGTGAGACTACGGGAGAATACGCCCTGAACTTCACCACGCTCGCGCTGAAAACGGGCGAGACCAAGCAGCTTTCAGTCTCCGATCAGGACGGCAAGGCGGTGACTTCGGGCGTCACCTATGAGAGCAAGAACGCGGACATCGCCACCGTCTCCGAGACGGGACTTGTGACGGCGGTCGCCGCGGGCGAGACGGACATCACGGCGAAGGTGGGAACAGCGACGCTCACCTGCAGCGTGACCGTGGCGCAGAGCTATGCCTTCTCGCTCGATCCCGCTTCGCTCGACATCGCGGCGGGCGCAAGGGCGAGGCTCACGCTGAAGGCGACCCCCGAGCTGCCCGCAGGCGGACGGCCGCACACCTTCACGAGCTCCAATACCAATGTTGCGACCGTGGACGCCGGTTCGGGCGAAGTGACGGGCGTTGCAAAGGGCACGGCCGTTATCACCTGCAGCGTGGACGGCGAGGAAGTGAAGGCGAACGTCACCGTCACCGAATACACGGTGAAGATCGATAATGCGGCAATGGGGTCGGAAACGGCGCTCCGCATGGGCGATCCCGACAAGCACATCACCGTCACCGCAGACCCCGCAGACCATGCGGTAGAGGCGACGTATAAGACGAGCAACGCGGGCGTTGTCACCGTAGAGGGCGGCACGCTCCACGCGGTGGGCACGGGCACGGCGACCGTCACCGTTACGGTGGGCGGCAGAGAGTTCACGACGACCGTGACCGTCTCCTCGGCGGTACAGTATACCCTGAAGGCGGACGGCGAGGAGATCGAGGACGAGACCGTGACGATGAAGCTCGGCGGCACGCTGCAGCTCACCGTTGAACGCGATCCCGCGGGCGAGATCCCCACGACGACGTACACCTCGGAATCCGCCGAAGTGGCGCAGGTGGGCGATAACGGGCTCATTACGGCGAAGGGCGTCGGCACGACGACCGTGACGGTTGCGATCGAGGGCGCGGATACCTTTGAGATCACCGTGAATGTGCTGTATGACGTGGTGCAGACCGAGGTCGACTATCCCAGCGACAGCGAAAGGACGGCCGTCAACCTCGACGCGCTCGACGCGACGAACGTCACCCTCGACTGGGCGTATTTCGGCCAGAGCGGCTACAAAGACAGCAAGAAGGACGGAAATCTCATCGGCGAGGTCGATAAATATGACCAGAAGGCTTCGGACTTCTACGATTACAGAGTGGACATGAGCTGGACGGACGGCACGACGACGGCGCAGCAGTTGGGCGGCCGCAAAGACGGCATCACCTTCAAGACGAACATCAGCTTCGATGTGAAGTTCACGAAGGACGCGAAGTACGTCGCGATCTTCACGGGCGCATGGCACGCCACGAACACCATCTCCATTTCGTATAACGGTGTGGTGTGCGCGAGCAGGACGTTCACCAACGACGGCGGCAACGGCGACAAGAACAAGCAGATCATCTTTACGCCCGATCAGACGCACTTTATCGGCACCGAGATGACGTTCACCGTTACCATCGGCTTCAAGGGCGACGGCGACAACGCCAACAACGTCAGCCTTGTGGCGATCGCGGTCGTCGGCAACACCGAGAGAGTGGACGAAGGGCCTTCCGCCACCGCGGTTGCGCCCGAAGTTAAGGCGCTCACGAGCGAGACGAGAAATCTTTCCGTCATCGGCACCGAGGACTGGGTGTATGCCAAGAACGGAAACGGCGACCTCGTGCGCCGCAAGGGCGTTGATAACGTCATCAAAGACGGCGACATTCAATACACGGGCGGCGACGGAACGGATAGCCTGCAACCGACGTTCGGCAGGTTCACTTGGTACGAACAGGATAGCTCGGCGGCTCCCGAAGGCGGCAGCGTGAACAACACGCACTGGGTGGACAACGCATGGTCTGTGCCCATTCACCTTACCGCGGGCAAGCATGTTGTTACGCTCTATCTCACCGGTTGGAAGGCTTCCTACTTTGTGACCGTTCTCGACGGCAAGGCGAATACCATTCTCGCGGCGTCCAAGGTCGTCACGGGTTACGGCACCGCCGATGGCGTCGCCGACGGCGGCAACAAGGCGGTGGAGGTGAAGATCGCCATCAACGTCACGACGGAGGACACGTTCACCTTCAGCATGAGCAAGGAAGGCGACGGCAACCACGGCTGGGCGGCGATCGCCGTAGGCTATGATACGGAATACACCCTCGAAAAGACGGAGTTCGACGTCACGAAGGACGGCGACGCGGCGGGCAAGGTCGTCGTGAAGAAGGACGGCGAGGAGTACACGACGAATGTATCGTTTGCTTCGAGCGACTCGCAGGTCGTCACCGTTGACAGCTCCGACGGCACGCTGACCGCGGCCGGCGCAGGCAGGGCGATCATCACCGTGACGATCGACGATGAAGTCAAGCTCCGCGCCTTTGTCACCGTCACCGAATACACGCTGAAGAGCGGGACGAGTGTGACCATCTCCGTGGAAAAGACCTCGCAGATCGTGATCGAGGCCAACCCCGCACACGCGTTCACCGCGACCTACAAGGTGACGGCGGGCGACACGTACGCCGAAGTGAGCCCCGAAGGCACCATTACGGCGAAAGCCAAGGGCGAAGCGACCGTGACGGCGACCGTGGGCGGCAAGACGTTCACCATCACCGTGAACGTCGTGGAATACAAACTCAACAAGGATACGATGACGCTGACGCTGGGCGGCGAGCAGGCGACGGACACCCTTAAAATGACGGAAGGGGAGGAGGGCACCGACGTAGAGGGCGTGGTGTTCTCGACCGAGGACAACAAGATCGCCGACGTCGACGCGAACTCGGGCCTCGTCACCGCAAAGGGCTTCGGCAAGACGATCGTGAAGGCGACCAAGGACGGCACCGTGCTTGAGTGCGAAGTTACCGTAAAACTCAACGTCACCGTTACCCCGACCGACTATGCAAACGGCTCCAACGAGACGGTCAACCTCGACGAGCTCGACGAGGCCAATGTCACGCTTGACTGGCGGCATTTCGGCGCGGACGGCTTCAGGGAAGAGATGAAGGGCGGTAGCCTGATTACCGATGAAGAGATCAACGGCGAAGGGCAGTTCTTCGATTATCGCGTAGGGATGAATTGGCTCAACGGCGCGGAAGTCGAGCAGTCCTTCATCGACCGTATCGACGGCATCGTATTTAAGGGCGAAAACAGCGGCAGGGTCTCCTTCACCGTGAAAGTCACCAAAGATGTGAAGTACATCTCCATTTTCACGGGCGCATATCACGCGAAAAATACCATTTCCATTTCCTACGACGGAGTGGAGTACGCGAGTTATGAGTTCACGAACAACGGGAGCAACGACAAATTCTCGGGTGACGACTCGCAGAATAAGTGCAAGCAAATCGTCTTTACGCCCGATATGGCAAACTTCGGCACCGAGGAAAAGACCTTTACGATCACCATTATCTGCGGACAAAATCAAAACGAGTGGACAGATAATGTCTCCCTTGTGGCGGTCGCGGTCGTCGGCAATACGCCTCGGAGTCAGAAGGCCTCTGCCGCAGGAACGGCATCCGCAACGCATGAAAATCTCATGCCGGAGCAGGATAACACGATCGATCTCTCCGAGGGCACGATCGACTGGATGTATATCAACAATAACGGCAACAACGGCCCCGCAAGAAAGAACGGCGGTACCATCATCGGCGACTTCTATACATCGGGCGAGCTCGGCGGCGGCGGAGACGGCTTCGGCACAAAGCATCAGTTCTTTACTTGGTCGGACGGCACGCAACAGCCCAGCGGCGACAACGGCGATACGTCGAAAACGAACAAAATCAAGTGGGGCAAACGGCCGCAGTCGGTTTCCGTCAAACTTGATGCGCAGGCGCAAGTGAAAATCACGCTCTATATTTCCGCATGGCAGCCTTCTATCATTCTCGACATTTATGATGAGAACGGTAACCGTATCATGAGCAATGAGACGGTCATGGAGGGCAACGGTGGCGACAACGGCACCAAGGCGGAAATCACTCTCAATGCGACTGCGGCAGGCACATTCTACCTTGTCCTTCACAAAGAAGGCGGACAGGATAACGGCAACTATGGCCTTGCGGCCATTGCGGTGGCGAACATCGCGGCGGCAGACTGATCGACATCCTTCCCGCTCCCTTCGGCTTCCCCCGATCCGTCGGGGGCGGGAAACCTCGATCGAACGATAAAAAAGGAGGATCATCATGACAAAATTCAAGAAAACGCTCACCGTTTCCTGCGCAATGATGCTGGCGGCGACGTCGGTACTCGGGCTGGTTGCCTGCGGCGAGGAAGATGAAGGCGGCGGCAGAGGCGGAAACGGCGGCTACACCACCGTCGTGTTCTGGGGCGGCGGCGACGCCAACGAGACGACGGTATTCGGCGACATGGTCGCGGAGTTCAACAGGACGATCGGCGCGGAGAAGAAGATCAGGGTCGAATATACGTCCGGCCACGAGGACTACGACACCAACGCCATGCAGCTTTCGGGCAACAACCCGCCCGACGTCGTGTATGTGCCCGACCGCCAGTTCAAGAAATGGGCGGACGCGGGCTATCTCGACAATCTCACCGGCCCGCACGCCGACGGCGTAGAATATGAAGGGCTGGAGGAGTTCACCAACGGGTCGATCTGGGAGCAGGGCATCAACCGCTACCGCTTCGACAGGGCAACGGCGACTTCTACGCCCGACGCCACCCTCTGGGCGCTGCCCAAGGACATCGGCCCCTCCGTGCTCTACTACAACCGCGAATATCTCGAAGAGATGGGCATCAAGCACATCTCCATGACGGCGGAGGAGGCCAAGGCCGCCGGCTATCCCGAAAAGGGGTACTTTGAAAAGGACAACGAGTGGTACTTCAACAATAAAGTGCCCATGAGCTGGGACGAGGTGACTTCGCTCGGCATCCGCATGCAGACCGAGATCAAGAACGTGAACATCAACGGCGTGGAAGTGAGCTGCAACAACGGCTACTTCACCGAGTGGTGGTTCAACTACGGCTGGAGCATCGGCGGCGACTGCGTGGAGTACGTTCCCGAGGGCGAGGACGACAACGGCGACCCGATGGGCTACTATAAGTTCACCTTAAACGACACGACGCCGAACTGGATCGTAAAGGACGACTGTGCGGCGGGCGTTACCGTAAACGGCACAAAGTATAATGCGGGGGAGATCATCTCCTACACCGATAAGACGGCGGGAGGGGATACGTCGTGGCAGGATAGCTGCAACAAACTTCCCACCATGTACGACGCGTTCCTCGAATTTGTTTCGCTCACCTCCAAGACGGGCGTGGAAGTCGGCACCAACTCCAAGTGGGAAAAGGTGCTCGGCAAGCAGGTCTCCCTCGGGCAGACCTCCATCGGCACGCAGTCCGCACGCGACCGCTTCGCAGCGGGCACCATCGGCATGTTCGTCGGCCTCCGCGCCGAAGTGACGCACCTCCGCAAGGAGATCGGCAAGAAGAACAGCTGGATGTCCGACAACGACAGCTGGGACGTTGCGCCGCTTCCTCTCTATAAGGAATACAACTCGGACGGCAGCGTGAAGGTGCACGGCGTGCAGGCGGGGCACAGCGGCTCTATGGGGCTCGCCATCGCCCGCCGCTCCAAGCACAAGAACGAGGCGTGGGAGCTCGTGAAATACATCGCGGGCGTGCCCGGGCAGACGGCGCAGGCAGAGGCAGGCTTCTGCATCCCCAACCAGATAAACATCGCGAAGAGCGAGACCTTCCTGCAGCCCGACAAGGCGCCCAAGAACTCGCAGGTGTTCGTGGACGCGGCGCAGTACGAGACGCCCGCCGACTGGTGGTATCTCACCGACTGGAACTGGATCGACGACTGGGCGGACGCGCTCAACAACCAGGTGCGCGAACCCGACGTGGAAGAGAGCAGAAAGATGACGGTGGAGCAGCTGTTCAACACGCTCGGCGATCCCACGCAGACCAAGCTGTATAAGTACACTTACAGCAAGCATCCCGGCGCGAAGGCCGATCCACACCCGTAAAGGAGGCGCGTATGGCAGAATACGAGGCTGCGGCGCAGGAGGAGGAGCAGACGGAGGCGTATGCCCCCGAGACGCCTTCCCCCAAACGCAAAAAACATTGGACGAACCAAGAGGAAGTGATGGGCTGGGTGTTCACGGGCATCCCGCTGCTGGGCTTTCTGATCTTCGGAATGATCCCGCTCGTGCTCTCGTTCTACGTCGCGCTGCATCATTTCCCCGGACTGCGGCTCACGACCGACCTCTCGGATGAGTTCTTCCCGTACATCGTGGACTTCGTCGGGCTGCAGAACTTCGGCACGGTGCTCTCCGACCCGAAGTTCTGGCAGGCGGTCGGGAATACGATGTTTGCCGTGTTTGCGACCGTCTTTTCCCTCGCGCTCTCGGTGTTCATCAGCATGATGCTCTACAACTGCAAGCGCGGGAAAAAGCTGTTCCAGACGGTGTTCTTCATCCCGTATGTGTGCTCGCTCGTTGCCATCACCTTTATGTGGCAGTGGATCTTCAGCAAGGAGGACTACGGCATTCTCAACTCCTTTTTGCGCCTCCTCGGCGGGCAATCGGTCAACTGGACGACGTACTCGCCCGATCTCTTCCGCTTCGTCATGTTCGTCGTGATGACGTGGTCGGGCACGGGATTCAACATCATCCTGCTCTCCGCCGCCATGACGAACATCAACAAGTCGTGCTACGAGGCCGCCGAGATCGACGGCGCGGGCATGTTCACGAAGTTCTTCAAGATCACCCTGCCCGCCATTTCGCCCACGCTCTTCTACCTGCTCGTGACGGGTATCATCGGCTCGTTGCAGGAGTTCACGCGCTTCCAGCTGATGGTGGGGAAGGACACTTCGGCGGTCGGCGGGGCGAACATCACCATCGTCTACTACCTCTACAACAAGTTGACGTCCAACGAGATCGGCATCGCAACGGCGGTCGGCTGGGTGCTCGCGCTGTTCATCGGCCTCGTCACGTTCGCCAACTTCAAAATCTCCAAAAAGTGGGTGAGCTACGATGAATGACGAGATCATGAATGAATCTCTCCCCGCAGAGGAGATCGCACAGCCGCTCAACGTGCTCGGAACCGAAGAGACCGAGGGCGGCGCAAAGATACCCGCACCCAAAAAGAAAAAGGTCAAATCCATTGCAAGCAACCCCGTGAACATCACCAAGAAGGTGTTCGTCTACTTCTTCTTGATCGTCTTCCTGCTCTGGATTCTCGTGCCGTTCTATATCATCCTCGTCACGAGCTTCAAGACGACGGCGGAGGTCATCCAGCCCACGTTCACCTGGGTGCCCACGAAGGGGTTTGACTTCAGTTCCTACGCAAGCGTGTTCGAGCCCATGAACGACGGCTCGGGGCTGACCATCATGAAGGGGTTCTTCAACACCCTCTGGATCGTGCTCCCGCCCACCATTTTGGGGCTTCTCACTTCGGCGTTCTCGGCGTATGCGTTTGCAAAACTGAAATTCCGCGGCAAAAACATCCTGTTCGGGCTGATGATGGCGACGATGATGATCCCCGGCATGGTGACGCTCGTCCCGTCCTTCGTCATCTACGACAACATCGGCTGGAACCATACGCCGCTCCCGCTCATGATCCCCGGCATGTTCGGCGCCGCCGCATGCGTGTTCTATCTGCGGCAGTTCTTCATGGGCATTCCGTCGGAGACGCTCGAAGCGGCGCGCCTCGACGGGCTGGGATACTTCGGCATGTTCTTCAGGATGATGCTCCCGCTCTCCGTTCCCGCGCTCATCGCGCAGGGCGTGCTGGGATTTGTCGGCGGCTACAACGATTACCTCGGGCCGTTGCTCTACGTCCAAGGGACGGACTACGCAACGCTGCAGGTCGCGCTGTATGCGTTTTCCACGCAGTTCAGCGAGAAAAACAAACTGATGGCGTCCACGGTGATCGCGCTCATCCCCACCATTCTCATCTATCTGGTGGCGCAGCGCTATTTCATCGAAGGGATCGCCGTTTCCGGATTAAAATAATCAAGGAGGAGAGAGATGAAAAGACCGATCGCATACCTTTTGGGGACGGTGCTCGTCTCGGGGCTCGCCTTAGGCATGGTGACGGGCTGCGGGGGAAACAACATCCCGCTGGCCTATCACTACTACGAGAGCCAA
The DNA here is from genome assembly GCA_947629845.1 of uncultured Clostridia bacterium. Classification (GTDB taxonomy): domain Bacteria; phylum Bacillota; class Clostridia; order Christensenellales; family Borkfalkiaceae; genus Gallimonas. Next base: position 24,598 of record CANRFD010000001.1, on the reverse strand, counting down.
GCCGACGACTACGGCAATGTCACCGAAGAGGACTATAACCACGGCACCGTCTATCAGAACGACTTAAAAGTCAAGGGCGCAGACCCCTCCGCCATCTATGTGACGGAAGGGGAGGAGAAGGGCTATTACTACATGTACAATACGTCCGACCCCATCGGCGCCACGGGCTATCTTGCCTATCGCAGCAAAAATCTCAACGACTGGGAGTGCATGGGCGTCGCCTACAATCCCACCATGTATGTGGAGGGCGATGTGACGTATTCCGCCTTCTCGACGTCCAACTACTGGGCACCCGAAGTCATCTACGACGAAGATCTCGGGCTCTATCTCATGTTCTACAACGCGGCGTACCTCTTCAGAGGGCTCTCCTTCTACATCGACGTCGCGGTGAGCGAGGACCCGCAGGGGCCGTTTATTCAGTACGCAAAGTGGAAGTACGACAACGGCACCGCGGAAGAGAAGGCGCAGTGGGCGCCCGTCACGGACGACGAGGCGGCGAAGAAGGCCTTCGGCAACTTCAATAATCCCGACGCGAGCAACCCGAGCGACTATCAGGGCAAGCTCAAGGTGTTTATGCCCCTTCTCGACTTCTCCAAGGTGCCCGCGGACGCGGAGATCGACCCGAGCTGGCAGCTAGGCGAACCCCTCCTTAAGAAGGGCGATCTCATGCTCGACAGCGGCCATGCGACGCAGCGGGTAGCGCAGGACGAGATGGGCGAGGGCGGCTACATGAAGGTCATCGACGCCAGCCCGTTCATCGATGAAAACGGCGAAAAGTATCTCTACTTCGTGCAGGACCTCGGGGAGAACCACAGCAGGTCGTCGATCGGCGTCATCAAGATGAACGACGACTGGACGCCCGACTACACGCAGATGAAGAAGCTGACCTATCCCAACCAGACCAAGCTCGGCGGGGCGGCCGCCGATCTCAACGAGGGCAACGTCAACGAGGCGCCCTTCATGGTGAAGCACGGCAGCAAGTACTATCTCATGTACTCCGCGAACAGCTACACGCAGGTCGCCTATTCGGTGCGCGTCGCCGTGGGCGACAGCCCGATGGGGCCCTTCAAAAAGCTGGCTTTGGAGGAGGGCGGCTGGCTGCTGTACAGCGGCGGCATGTGGGCGAGCGGCACGGGGCATCACAGTTTCGTGAACGCCAACGGTTCCACATACGTCGTATACCATGCGCATACCGACCGCAGATTGGGCGGCGGCGAGCGTGCCATCGCCTTCGACGAGATCGTTTGGACGGCCAACGAGCAGGGGCTGGAAGTGCCCCACGCCAACGGCCCCACCTTCTCGCACATGCCGCTGACGACGGCGGAGTGGAAGAACATCGCAAAGGACGCCGCCATCTCGTGCTCGGCCGCGGGAGAGGGCAGCGACGTGAAATATCTCAACGACGGCATCATCAAGATCCACGACGACGTGAGCTATATCCATGAGTTCGGGCTGACCATGAGCGAGACGACCATCACCCTCGAGTTCGAGGACTACAGGGAGATCTCGGCGCTCTTCATCGCCAACAGCTACAGCTACGACCTCTCCGTTGCCGAGATCGCCAAGGTGGAGTTCGACTTCAAGGACGGCGAGACGACGGGCACGGCGTATACCGAAAAATTGGAATACGACTACAACAAGTACTACCCCGGCGAGGAATATTACGTCTCGGGCGGAACGTTCGCCATCGAATTTAAGCCCATGCTCGTAAAGACCATCCGCATCACGCTGCCGAAGGTGAACTACGAACGCGCGCTTTCGGAGATCATGGTGCTCGGGAAATAAGGAGGGAGAACGATGAAAAAGAAGTCATGGATCATCGCGGGCGCAGCGGTGCTCGCTGCAGGACTTGCCGCAGCGGGGCTCGTCGGGTGCTCGAACAGCGATTATCATTTCGAAGAATACACCTACAACCACGGAGGCACGAGCGAAAAGGACTGGCGCGCCCTCGAATATCCCGATGAGAACATCGAGTTGGACGGCCTCGTGAATACGTCGGAATACGGCGAAGGGCACCTCGACTTCTCCGACGTGAACGACGTCAACATGAAGGTGTACGCCCACATGGGCGAAGAGGGAGTGTTCTTCGGGTTCGTCTCTGACGACGAGCACGTCAACTACAACCCGAGCCACGACGTATTCAACAATACGAGCGTGGAGATACAGGTCGCGCCTTACGGCACGGAGCGGCTCAACAGCAACGTCGTGCAGCTCCGCCTCGGCGCCAACGGCACGCCCGACCAGTGGGTGGGCTTCCGCTCGGGGGACGGGTACTCCTACTCCAAGAAGTACATCCCGAGCATGGGCGCGGTGCACGTGAACGGCACGCTGAACGGCGACACGGAGGGGTACTCCGTCGAGCTGTACCTGCCCTATACCTCCATCGGGCTCGAGGGAAAACCCAAGGAGGGGAAGGTCGTCTGTGCGCCCTCCTTCAACACCCTTGCCAACCCCATGAACGAGCAGCGCTCCACATGGACGATGATGCTCGGCTGCGATCTCAACGCCCCCGCGACGTGGTACGTCGTGGACGAGAACGGCATGCAGACGCACACGGCGGGCTTTACAACTTCGTCGAAGGCGATCGAGCAAGAGGGCGAGGGCAACGAGTTCTATTACTTCGACCATACGCCGCAGAAGGCGTACTATCTCAAGTCTACGGTCGAACTTCTGCCCAACGGCAATGCCTTCCTCGGAGGCGACAATTACCCCAAGTTCGGGCTTGTGAATAAGTCGGTGAAGGAGCTGCAGTCCTTCCATATCGACGCGGCGAACAGAAACGGCACCAACTTCGGCACCGTGCACGCCGAGATCACCACCAAGGACGCCACCAACTGGATGTGGAACAGCAACGCCTCCACCTCCATGGGCGGGCACTGGGGCAGCACCGCCATCGGTGGTTACGGCAGCATCAAGATGGAGACCATCTACTACCAAGGCGATCTCTACTTCGTGCTCGACGGCACGCTCGTAAAGACGGTGCACGGCTTCGCTGCGGCGGAGGGCGCCGTTCCCGGGTTTATGTGCTTCAACACGATGGCGACGTTCAAGAACAACGAATATGAGACGGACGCCGCAAAGGTAAAGACGGAGGTCGAAAAGTTCACCGCCAAGGACGTGAAGATCGACGGCGACCTCTCCGACTGGAAGAACGACGAGGTGAACAGGCACTTCAAATTTACCGACGACCCCAACGGCAACAGCATGAAGGTTCGCGCCTTCTACGGGACGGACGGCCTGTATATGGCCTACGAGGTGCACCACCTCGTCAATCCGCCCGCAGCCAAGTGGGACGAGGACCCGAGCCTTGCCCGCAGCGGCTGGTGGCAGAACACCAACATCGAGTTCTTCATCAACGGCTCCGAGGAGAAGGATCACTATGCGCTCACATCGTTCGGCACGAGCGGCTACATGGACGCCGTGATGATCACCGTGCGCGACGAGAACAGAGAGTACGATACGGTGGGCGAGATCTTCGTTCCCTTCGCCTCCCTGACGAGGGACGGCTTCAAGGCGGGCGATCCTGTTGCCGTCGGGTTTGCGTTCAAGCCCTCCGGCGACACCTCTGCGGAAAACCTGCTCGGCGGCACCAACTGGTGGTCGTTTGACGGCAGCCCCAGGGAGAATCATCTGCCTGTGGTCGCAAAGGGCATCGGCGCCGAGTATCAGATCACATTCGATGCCGGCGAGGGCGGCTCGGGCACGATGGAGCCTTTGACCGTATTCTGCGGCGACACTGTAGAGCTTCCCGCATGCACCTTCACGCGGGATGGCTACCGCCTTTTGAGCTGGTACGACGGCGAGCACCGCTATCGCGCGGGCGCCACGTACACCATGCCCGAGGAGGGCGTCACCATGACGGCGATCTGGATCTCCAACGACGCGACGGGCACTTACCATGTGACCTACGCGAAGGGCGAGGGCGAAGTGACGGGCGAAGTTCCCGTCGACGACGCCGAATACGCGCCCGGCGAAGAATTCCCCGTGGCGGAAAAGGGCGACCTTGCCCGCGAAGGCTACCGCTTCATGGGTTGGAGCGACGGCGAGACGACATACGAGGCCGGGGGCACAGGCGACATCGGCGAAGAGGATATCACGCTCACCGCAGTCTGGGCGAAGGAATATACGCTCACCTATTCGCTCGGCGAGGCCGAGGGCACGCCGCCCGAGGGCAGGAAGTATATTGAAGGCGAGAGCGTCGTCGTCACCACGGAAGTTCCCGAGAGAACGGGCTTCGACCTCGTCGGCTGGGACTACAACGACAGAGTGTACGGCGGCGGGGAGAAGTTCGAGATGCCCGCAGAGAATGTTACGCTCACGGCGCACTGGGGCGCGCATCTCACCGTCAACGGCAGGGTAGACGATTGGAAGACTCTCAACAGCAAGACGCTCTCCGCGCACAGCTACTCCGACGGCAGAAAGGCGACGTGGTACGGCGTGCTCCGCAGCGACGGCATCTATCTCGCGGTGGAGTACTACCACAACAACGATCCCAAGTTCGGGCAGACGAATTGGTGGGATAACACCAACTTCGAGATCCACTTCGCGAATGCGCAGTTCTACGTCTATCTCAAAGACGCGATTTCGATAGATACGCCGACGATGGGCTCGAACAACGGCACGGATTTCAGCGGGGCGACCGCCAAATTCACAAATAACAGCGGCGGCGACGCGGCGAAGTATTGCAGCGTGTTCGAAGTGTTCTATCCCAATGCGATCATCGACCAGTACAGGCAGAACGGCGTCGTCCGCATCGGGCTTGCGGTCAAGTCGGCGGGCGGCGACGAGTCGATCAACGGCGGCGGCGTCGGCTTCGAGGGCGACGCGTGGTACACGCCTTACGGTGTATGGCCCGACGATCCCAACATGTTTGCCTATCTCACGGGCGACGGGCTGGTTTTGAACGAAGAGTATGAGCATCCCGGCTGGAAGTTCGGCGCGGAGAGCGCTGCCAAGGACGACAACAGCATCACGGTGGACGGAAGCCTTTCCGACTGGGGCGAACTTCACACCCTCGGCATCAAGGGCACCGACTTGTACGACGGCAAGAGCGTGACCTTCTACGGCAAGCTCACCGATAAGGGGCTCTATCTCGCGGCGGAGGCCTACCATGAAAAATTCACCACCAATGGGGGCATATGGTACGACAATACCAACCTCGAGCTCCGCATCGGCAGGAACTGGGGCGGCGAAGGCAACAAGATGCCCCGCCAGTTCTGGGTGAACGCCACGGCAGACGGCTGTGCGGTGAGCGCCGAGGGCATGCAGGCAAAGCTCGTGCACGAGAAGGTGGAAGGGCACAACCAGGCGACCGAGCACACGATCATCGAGGTGTTCATCCCCAACGAGGTGTTCCTTGAATACGACTACATGATCCGCAACGGCATGATACAGGTCGGCGTGGCATGGAAAACCAACAACGACGGCATCAACAATGCGCAGCTCGGCGACGGCGACGCGTGGTGGATGCCGAAGGGCGAGCACATCAACAACAACCCCGCCTGTGTGGACGGTACGGGTATCTACACGTCGGGCGAATACGCGGCAAAGCAAGATTAAAAAGGAGAACGTGTGCGCCGCAGTCATCGCGGCGCACATCTTTATTCGGCCATGAAACTCATTCACCCCGAAGAGGGCGCGCCCGCATCGCAGGGCGATCCCTACATCTTAAAGGCAAACGGAAAATACTACATCTACGCGACGGGCATCTGCGGGGTGGAAACGTTTACCTCCGACCGCCTGCTCGGCGGCTGGAAGTACCTCGGCAGAACGCTCGCCGAAGCGGGCATGACGGAATTTTGGGCGCCCTGCGTCATCGAACGGGACGGCGTATTCTACATGTACTATTCGTCGGTACCGTCGGGCACGGAGGACATGCACGAGCAGGCCATAAAAGTTGCGACGAGCTCTTCGCCCGAGGGCCCCTTCGTCTACCGCAAGACCATTCTGCCCGCCTTCTCCATCGACCCGCACGTCGTGAAGAGCGGGGAAGCGTACTACATCTTCTACTCCGTCAACGATTGGACGGCGGAGCGTGCGGGTACCTATATTGTGGCGGACAAACTTTTGGATATGTTCACCCCGGAGGGGAAGCCCGTGCCCATCGTCGTCCCCACGCTCGACGAGGAGATCTTCATGTACGACCGCTTCAAAAAGGGGCAGAATTGGCACACCGTCGAGGGCGCGTTCTATTTCCGCGTCGGCGACGACCACTACGTCACCTACTCGGGGAATTGCTACCAGAACGAGAAGTACTTCCTCGGCTACGCCTACGCCCACGGGCGGGAGAACGACGTCCGCAGGCTGCGCTTCGAAAAGCAGCCGTCCGCAGACATCTACGCGCCCCTTCTGTGCCGCAATTCCGAGGAGGAGGGGACGGGGCACAACAGCGTCATCGAGGAAGACGGCAAGCTGTACCTCGTATACCACGCCCGCGACTATTCGGCAGACAGGTCGCTGCCCGATTGCCGCACCGCGCGCATCTGCCCGCTGACGGCGAAGGGAAAAGTACTCAAAGCGGAGAGAAATTGATATGCAGAATACCTTGTTTTTCGGAAATTTCCGTATAAGTTTTTTGGGGCGGGACGTTTTGCGCATAGAACACGCCTTCCGCGGCGGATTTTGCGACGAAAACACCTTCTTCATCCCCGACCGCGCAGGCCTCGCGGGGGAGACGCCCGACTACGCCCTCGAGGAAAACGTACTCTGTATAGGCGACTATACGGTGTATCTTCCCGAAGGGGAGGCCTTTTCCGGGCTCCGCGTCGAGCGGGACGGCAAGACCGTCTACCGCTACAAGCGCATCAAAAACAGCGGCGAACTTCCGCCGCCGCAGCGGACGCCGTCCGTCTTTGCGCTCTCCGACTGTCCGCGCATCCTCGTTCCCGCGGGCGGCTATTCCGCGGCGAGGGAGGGGAACTTCCGCATCTATGAGCGGGTGAAGGATCTCTACCTGATCTTTGCGGACGGGGACGCAAAAAAGCTCCGCCGCCTCTACGTCGCCCTGACGGGCAGGAGCGAGCTGGTGCGCCTTGCCACCCTCGGCGGCTGGAACTCCAAATACTACGCTTACAGCGAAAAAGAGGCCAAACAGGTCATCTTTGACTACGAGAAATACGGCGTTCCGCTCGACAATCTCGTGATCGATACCGACTGGCGCGTCGCCGAGAGCGGCACGGGCTACGAGATCAACAGGAACTTGTTCCCCGACATGAAGAAGTTTCTCGCGTTCGCGCACGGCCGCGGCGTCGAGGTGATGTTCAACGACCACCCCGAACCCGTCCGCGGCGCAAGCGTGTTCGCCCCCCGGGAGATCGCCTATCGCGAAAAGCACCTGCGCAGGCTGCTGAAGATGGGGCTGGATACGTGGTGGTACGACAGGAATTGGCACACCCACCTCGTCTCGCCCACCAAGAGCGTGCAGTGGGAGACGCTGGGGCTCTACCTCTATCACGACGTCACGGAGCGCTTTTACAGGGAGGCCGCGGGCGATCCGCAGGTCTACCGCCGCCCCGTCGTGATGGGGAACGTCGTCGATATCTCCAACGGCATCTACCGCGGCATTGCGGACAGCGCCTCCCACCGCTACGGCATCCAGTGGACGGGGGACATCGGCAGCTGCGCCTATTCGCTCGCGCAGGAGGTGGAGAACCTCGTCCGCTGCTCGGAAAACTGTATCGGGTATATGAATTCCGACTGCGGCGGCCACACGGGCAATCCCGACAAGGAGCAATTTATCCGCTGGATGCAATACGGCACGCTCTCGCCCGTGTTCCGCCCGCACTGCACCAACTCCGTGCAGCGCTACCGCGAACCGTGGCTGTATGACGAAGAGACGCTCGACATCGTGCGGGAATACGCGCTGCTGCGCTACCGCCTCCTGCCCTACATGTACGCAAACGCGCGGGAGGGGTACGAAACGGGCGTGCCCATGTTCCGTTCCCTTGCGCTCGAATACCCCGATGACAGGCGGGCGGCAAAGTGCAGGAACCAATATCTCCTCGGCAGAGACCTTCTCATCGCGCCCCTCTGCGGGGCCGTTCCCAAGCGGCTGGCCGAGAAAAACTACACCGCGCCCGTGGAGGTGGAATTTTACCGCGGCAGGGCGTGGGAGGGCGAACCCATCGCGCACGCCGTCTGGAAGAGCGTGTTCATGGATCTGCGCCACGAACCGCCTATGGAGGGCGTTCCCGTCTATGACTTTTCGGCAAAGATCAGAACCAAGATCGTGCTCGACGCCGCCGAACGGCTGTACATACGCAACGACGACGGCGCGACCGTCTACCTCGACGGCAAATGCGTTTTGAAGGATGAAAATATGCACTCGGCGACGCTCAACGCGCTTGCCGACCTCGAGCCCGGCGTGGAACACACCTTGGAGATCTTCTACTTTCAGGCGGGCGGCGAAGCCTTTCTCGGGCTGTATACCGCGGAGACGGGGGAGGGAAACGCCCGCGAAGTCTATCTTCCCGAGGGGAGGTGGCTGGACGTATTCGACGGCGCCGTCTATGCGGGCAGGCGCGTCATCAAAAAGGCGTACGGGCTCAGGTCGATGCCCCTCTTTGTGCGGCTCGGGTCGCTCATCCCGCTCATCGGGGCGGCGCAGACCACCAAGGCGCAGGATCCCTCCAAACTCGTCTATGACTTCTACCCGTCCGGGACGGACGGCGACGAAGGCTACCTCTACGAGGACGACGGCGAGACCACGGCGTACAAGCTCGGGGAGTTCAGAAAGAGCGGGTATTCGGCGCAGTATTTGCCCGGGGAGAATGCCTATGCCGTGCGCTTCAAGGGGGCGGAAGGGCGGTTTTCAGGCCCCCGTGCCGTTGCCCGCCGCGAGATCACCGTGAAATATCACCTCGTAAAGGGGGCGGGGCGCGTCGTGTGCGTGTATGTGAACGGCGTTGGCGTGCCCTTTGAAGTGAAGCGGCGCGACGGAGGCTTCCCCCTGAACACCGGGCTCTCCGCACCCGACGCGGACGTCGCCGCCGTCACCTTCTCCGTACAGGCGGAAGAGGACGCGGAGGTGAAGTTCATCTTACGATCGGACGGATAGGCCGCATGGCATGAGATCCGCCTCGGTGCGCAATGCATCGGGGCGTTTTTCATGTGCTGTTGGCGGACGGGAGGGGAGTATTCTATAAGTTTTACTTATATTCCATATAAGCGATCGATAGCTTCGAGGGGCAAAAAATGCTTGCAAAATTTGCAATACCCGCAGCTTTTTGGTATAATTGCACTTGGATCTTATGTGCCAAGCGGCAAAGGAAGTAAAAGTATGAGTTATGTAGAGAGAGTTTTGCAAGAGCTCAAGGCGAAAAATCCCGGCGAGCCGGAGTTCTATCAGGCGGCGACGGAAATTTTGGGCAGCCTGAAACCCGTCATCGAGCGGCACCCCGAATACGAGCAGGCGGCGCTGTTGGAGCGCTTCGTCGAGCCCGAGCGGGTGGTGATGTTCCGCGTCCCGTGGGTGGACGACGGCGGGCATGTGCACGTCAACAAGGGCTACCGCGTGCAGTTCAACAGCGCCATCGGCCCCTATAAGGGCGGGCTGCGCTTTCATCCGTCCGTCAACCTCTCCATCATCAAGTTTCTCGGGTTGGAGCAAATTTTGAAGAACAGCCTTACGGGGCTGCCCATCGGCGGCGGCAAGGGCGGCTCGGATTTCGACCCCAAGGGCAAGAGCGACAACGAGATCATGAAGTTCTGCCAGAGCTTTATGACCGAACTTTTCCGCCATATCGGGCAGGATACCGACGTCCCTGCGGGCGACATCGGCGTGGGAGGCAGGGAGATCGGCTTCCTCTTCGGGCAGTATAAGAGGCTTAAAAACGAGCACGTCGGCGTGCTTACGGGCAGGGGGCTCTCCTACGGCGGCAGCCTCGTCAGAAAGGAAGCGACGGGCTACGGGCTCGTCTACATGGCCGAGGAGGCGTTAAAGTGCCGCGGCGACAGCTTGAAGGGCAAGACGGTCGTCGTCTCCGGTTCGGGGAACGTCGCCATCTACGCGGTGGAAAAGGCGCAGGCGCTCGGCGCAAAGGTCGTCGCCATGTACGATAGCAACGGCTATATCTACGATAAAAAGGGCATCGACGTCGCCGTCGTCAAACAGATCAAGGAAGTGGAACGGGGGCGCATTCGGGAGTATGCGGAGCGCGTCAAGTCCGCGGAATATCACGAGGGTTGCAGGGGCATCTGGACGATCCCGTGCGACATCGCGCTTCCCTGCGCCACGCAGAACGAGATCGACGAGGAGAGTGCGAAAAAGCTGGTTGCAAACGGCGTGAAGTACGTCGGCGAGGGGGCGAATATGCCCACGACGCTCGAGGGCATCGCCGTGTTCCAAAGGGCGGGCGTCGTGTTTCTTCCCGCAAAGGCGGCCAACGCGGGCGGCGTTGCGACCAGCGCGCTCGAGATGGCGCAGTCGAGCGGCAGAATGTTCTGGACGTTCGAGGAAGTGGATAAAAAACTCAAGGACATCATGGTGAATATCTACCACAACATGGACGACGCCGCCAAGGCGTACGGCATGGCGGGCGATTACGTCGCCGGTGCGAACATCGCAGGCTTTTTGAAGGTCGCCGACGCGATGATGGCGCAGGGCATTGTGTAAGGCAACGAAAAAAATATAAAAAACCGCTCCCGAACATGTTCCGTCCGGGAGTAGTTTTTTATATGAAAGTGTATTTGATTTTGTATTTGCCGAAGTACAGTTTCCGTTTTTTCTTGTATTGCTTTGAAACGGTAACATACTTCAGAGTGGGGCAGTTGAAGGCGCCCTCTTCTATTACGGTATCTTCGGGGATCATGGTGCTGTAAAGGCCGCAGTCAACAATTGCGCCGCGGCAGATCCGCGTTACAAAGTCCGGAAAGTTGATTAAGGAGAGTTTCCTTACAACTTTTATCAGATCTCCGCCATCCATTAAAAAGCCGTATTCTTTGAGCCTTTCATATTGCTCCTCGGTTTGATAGTAAATTACTTTCGTATTAGAGCCAACGATGTTGGAGATTTGAGCTCGAAAGACTTCCGGTAGGACGATTTTCCATGCTTCATCAAAACTTTTGGCGCCGATGTGCGTTACACCGTAAGGTATGATTATCAGCTCAAATTTAGAATCGTCAAACGCATACTCTTCGATGATCTTCAGTGAGTCGGGAAGGATAATTTCTTTTCGAGTGACTCTATAGTTGTCGGGGTAGTGAAATGCACGTTCTCCGATTTTTTTCAAATGTGACGGTAGCTGCAAATTTGTTACAGAGCAATTCTCGAATGCGTGTTCCTCAATCGTTTCCAACGGTGAGTCGGCGTCGAAGATTACCGATGTTAAATTTGAGCAACCCGAAAACGCGCTGCGCCCCAAAAAAGCGAGGCCGCGCCCGAACGTGACTTCGGTCAACTTGCAATCGGAAAAGGCCTCTGCGCCAATACTTGTCACGCTGCTGAAATCAAATTCCGCGATGGGGCACTTTTGAAATGCAGCGTCGCCGATGCGCTTTATTTTGGAACCGCCATAGATTTTTTGCAGACTGGCACAGCTTTCGAACGCCGATGCGCTAATCTCTTCCAAGTCCTTTGACAGGTAAACTTCCATGAGCGTCCTGCAACTTTTGAAAGCCTCTGAACCGATAGCCTTGACCGAGTCTCCGATATGAATTTTTTGCAAACCGACACAGCCTTCAAATGCCGACGCGCCGATTTCCTCCAAACCGTTTGTAAGGCTGACCTCCATGAGTGTTTTGCAATTTCTGAACGCACAGAAGCCGATAATTTTGACCGAGTCGCCGATGACGACCTTGCGCACGCCGGAATTTGCAAAGACGCTGCTGCCGATCTCCGTCACTTCGTCCGGGATGATGATTTCCAAATCGTCACCGGTATAACTTATGAGTTTCCCGTTTTCAATGCGGAACCCGTTGGTATCTCCCATTTTCTTTCCTCCTCGATAGATAATTGATTAACTCAAATTATATAATACCGAACGGTATCACGTCAAGCATTTTATGTAAAATGGCATGGGAAAATCATATGGCAACCAAATATTCGGAGACGTTTGCGCAAAATTTGAAGGAGCTGATAGGGGAGCTGTCCGTTCGGGAGTTCTCCAAACGGGTCGGCATTCCGCAGCCGACGATCTCGCGGTATTTGCTGTGTCAACGGGAGGTCTCGCTTGAAAATCTCTGCAAAATAGCGGATTATTTTCACGAAGATATCGATTATTTGCTCGGCAGAAAAAACTATTGAGAGTCCGCAAAAAGGCGGGCCCTCCATTTTTTTTCGCCGATAAATTGATTTTTTGTTGTATTTTGGCGGGGGCTATGATATACTTAAAACAGTATGGAAGAAAACAAACAGTCCGCAGGGACGGCGGAAACCGCCTCCGAAGCGCCCTCCGCACAGGGTGAACCTGCGCCCGCACCCCAAAAGCCCAATAAATTTGTGGAATTTCTCGCAAACGTGCTGCGCGGGGCGGCGATCGGCGTTGCGTTCATCATCCCCGGGTTTTCGGGCGGGTCGGTGGCGGCCATTCTCGGCATTTACGAAAGACTTGTGGGCAGCATCGTCGGGATCTTCAAAAAGTTCAAGGAGAGTTTTCTGTTCCTTCTGCCCATTGTAATCGGCATGGTCTTGGGCATCGCCGCGCTGATGTTCCCCATTCAGTGGGGGCTTGCGAACTACCCCATCCCCACGGTAACGCTGTTCGTCGGGCTCTCCCTCGGCGGACTCCCTTCCATCACCGAAAAGCTGAAGGGGAAGCCAAAATGGCATAACGCTGTGAGTTTTGCCCTTCCGTGCATCATTGCGGCGTGCATGCTGTTCCTGCCGACGGGGGCGAATGTCGACCTTTTCCACCTCGATGTGGGGGGCTACTTCTTGCTCGTCGTCGTGGGAATGGCGGGGGCTTGCGCCCTCGTCGTGCCGGGCATCTCGGGCTCCATGCTCCTGCTCATCTTCGGCTACTATACGCCGCTTGTCGAGCTCATCACCGACAACTTGCTGCGCTGGCAGAACGTCGGCGTCTCCATTGCCGTGCTCGCGTGCACGGGCGTGGGGGTGCTCGTCGGCTTCTATGCCGTCTCCGTGGTCATGAAATTTTTGCTGGAGAAATTCCCCCGCGGCACCCATTTTGCCATACTGGGGTTTGTTTTGGGCTCCGTCGTGGCGGTGTATTTCACCACGGTGCAGAACGCGCCCCCGTCGCTTTCCCACCTCTATTCCAGCCCGTGGTATTGGGCGGTCTCGGTTTTGATGCTGTTTATCGGCGCCGCGCTCTCCTATCTGCTCGTCTGGCTGGTGCGGAAAAAACAGGCCAAATAGACGTTGCCGCCGGCGATCCCGGCGGCTGTTTTTTTATTCCCGCTTCTTCCGAACGGCGTGCAGAACGGTCTCAAGTTCGCCCCTGTCCAAGAGTTTGGGCACGGGGTAGAGGGGGTTGGCCTCCCTTGCGGCGCGGGCGGCGAGCTGCGGGATGTCCTCTTTTTTGATGGGGAGCCGCTGCGGAATGCCGACTTCGCGGGAGAGCGTTTCCACCCTGCGGATGAACAGTTCCGCCGCCTCGCTTCGGGGTGTTTTTTCTTCGCACAGCTTGCAACGGACGGCGAGCCGCGCGAGTTTTTTATGCGCCTTTTTGCCGTAGGCGCGCAGGACGTGGGGCAGAAGGGCGGCGCAGAGCCTCCCGTGGGGCAGCCCGTACGCGCCCCCGAGCGCATGTGCGAGCGCGTGCACATACCCCACATAGGAGAGGGTGAACGCCGCGCCGGCATTGCCCGCCGCAACAAGCATTTCGCGCCGTGCGCCGAGGTCGTTTCCCTCCGCATATGCCCGCGGAAGATGCGAAAAAACGGCAAACGCTGCGAGTTCCGCATAATTTCGCGAGGTTTTCGCCGTCGCCCGCCCGATGTACGCCTCCACCGCATGGGTCAAAGCGTCCATGCCCGTGTCCGCCGTCACGGCGGGGGGAAGGGAGAGGGTGAGCGCGGGATCCTGCCGCACAAATTCCGGCACGAGTTTGTAGGAGAACACGGCGAACTTCTCGTGCGCCTCGCCGTCGGTGAACACGGCGGCCGCCGTCATCTCGCTCCCCGAGCCCGCTGTCGTGGGAACGGCGAGGAAGGGGGGAACTTTGCCCTTCACCTTCAGCGCGCCCTTCATCGCCTTGAGCGGCCGCTTGGGGGAAGCCGCCCGCGCGCACACGCCCTTGGCGCAGTCCATGGGGGAGCCGCCGCCCACCGCCGCAACGCAGTCGCACCCCCTTTCGCGGTAGAGGGAAACCGCCGCCTCCACGCAGGCAACGGTGGGATCGGCGGGCACGGCGTCGAAGATCTCCGTCTCCATGCCCGCGGTTTTCATGGCGGAAAGCAGGGGTTCGCACAGCCCGCGTGCGCGGACGTTTTTCCCCGTGACGAGCAAAAGCCGCCCCTTGCCCGCATTGCGGAGCGCCTGCGCCGCCGCTTCGTACGTGCAAGATCGCGGCATGCGGTAGGGCAAAAAGGGCGACGCGAGCTTCAGCCCGAGGTGAACGACTCTGCAATAGGTTTTTCGGAATATGTTCATATGTCTTATTATAGGCAACATAGGAAATTTGTCAAGGCGCCGCGGTGGGAAGGGCGCTTTTCGCGCCGTTTACTTGACTTCAAAAGCAGGATGTGATATACTTATCTCAAAACTACGAATGCGAAAAAAGGAGACGGGCGAACGTGTCGGATTGGGTAAGCGCTACGTTTCAATGTAAAAATTGCGGCGCCCCGCTCGATATTTCCACGGCGAGCGGGATCGTGCGGTGCCGCTACTGCAACTCGCGGTGGACGCTGCCGCGGCGGGGGACTTCCTCCGCCGTTTTAGATGCGCTCCGTCTCGGCGAACATGAGATAGATATGTGCCGCTTCGACGAGGCGTATTCCGCATATCAAAAGGCGGCGGAGTTAGATAGGCAGGAACCCGAGGCGTATTTCGGTATGGCGCAAGCGCTTTTCCGCGTGCGCTATCTGCGCGACGACGTCGACGAGACCCGTCTGCATCCCATCTGCCACCTTATCACGAAGAAGCGGTTTACGGAGAGCGAGGAATTCTGCCGAGCCCTCTCCCTTGCCGACGCCGAGCAGCGCGCCGTCTACTTGGAGCGCGGTGCGGAGATCGACGACATCCGCAACAAATTTTTCGAATTTCAAAAGCGCGGACTGGACTACGACGTGTTCATCTCCGCCAAGATAACGGACGCCAACGGAGAGAGCACGCCCGACAGCCACGCCGCCTACAAGCTCTATGACTATCTCAAGGAGCAGGGGCTTCGTCCCTTCTATTCGGAGGCGGAGATGGCGCACAGCACCGGTACCGACTACGAGGCGCGCATTCTGTACGCCCTCGTGAAGTCGCCCGCCATGATCCTCGTCTGTTTCCGCGAGGAATATCTCACGACGAAGTGGGTGAAGAACGAATACATGCGCTTTCTTGAGCTTGCGGACGGCAGGCAGAAGGAGAGCGACGCGCTCACGATCGTGTTCAAGGGCACGCCCATCGAGCGTTTGCCGCAGCGCAACGGCAGGGTGGAGGGGATAGACTTCACAAAGCCCGACGCCTACCCCAAGGTATTAAATCACGTCAAGCGGTGTTGCGAGCTCGCCCGCGGGCGCAAAGAAAGTTCGCACGCCTCGCGCGCTTCTGCGGCGCGGGAGAAAGCGGAGAGACGGGCGCGCACACAAAATCAAAAGACGAAGCCGGCGCAGGCGCACGTCGCCAAAACAAGTATTTTGGAACGCACGAGCGAGTATTTGAAGAAGCATATCGCGTTCACCGTCGCCGTGCATGTCATCCTGGGGCTTGCCGAGCTTGCGGTGCTTTTGTTCCTTCTCTCCGAGCCGTACGCCGTGCGCGTCGTTTTGGGTTCGCCCGAAGAAAAAATCTGCCTTGTCATGACAGGCATTCTCTCGGCCATCATCCTATTGCATTTCGCCTTTGATTTCCTGCAATTCCGCGGGAAGAGTACGGTTTTCATCGCCGTGGGGCTCGCCGCGGTGGGTGTGCTTGCGGCGGTCTGCATTCTCATCGGCTGGTTTACGGACAACATGCACGACTGGCTGTGGGTGTACTTCGCCTTCTCGCTGTTGGTGGGATTCGGCACAATGTACAGCATGGCGGACGAATGGAACTACGTCGAGCGCAACCGTGAGAACGGCCGTGAGAACGGCGTGATCGTGATGGCCATCAAGGTGCTCGCGCTCATCGTCGCCGCCGTGTCGGTATTCGGCATCGTCTGTGCCCGCCTCTACACGGTGCAGGCGGCGAACGACGGCTATGCGGACGGCTTCTACTACGACGTCAAGGAGGACGGCTCTCTTGCCGTCTATGTGCGGGAATACGACATGCGCGAACTCGACATCCCCGAGGAGCTCGACGGACTGCCCGTCACAGAATTCTCCGCTCCCGTGAAGAGGGGCGGGAACGTGCTCGAGGCGGTGGAGATCCCCGATTCGCTTCTTCGCATCGGCGAGGACGCCTTCTCGGGTTGCACGGCGCTTCGCTCCGTCCACATTCCGGACGGCGTGCAGGAGATCGGCGCACGCGCCTTCGAGGGGTGCGTCCGCCTTGCGGAAGTGCATCTTCCTGCCTCGCTCGAGGTCATCGCCGATTCACTCTTCCGCAACTGTACGACGCTCACTTCCATTGCCGTGCCCGGCGGCGTCGTACGCATCGAGCCGAACGCCTTCTCCCGCTGCCAGCGGCTCACGTCTTTCAGCCTGCCCGAGGGCAGCGTGTGGCAAACGCTCGGATTTTTCCGTTACGACACCGTGTTTGAATGGGATTCCCCGCAGGAGACCATCCGCGACGCGCTCGTCACGGGTGATACCGGCCGCATTTACGAGCGTTCCGAGCCTTAAGCACGAGCCTCCCCTTCCCGTGGGGCAGAGAATTTTTTGCGGACGCGGAGGGAAGTAGCTCAATTTACTTGCCCGAACCCCACCGCATATGGTATAATTTCGCCGAAATCAAGAGAGGTACACATGTTACAGGTCAACGGCGTCAGTCTACAATACGGAAGCAAAAAACTGTTCGAGGACGTCAACTTAAAATTCACCAAGGGGAACTGCTACGGCATCATCGGTGCGAACGGCGCGGGCAAGTCCACCTTTCTGAAGGTGCTGTCGGGCGAGATCGAACCCAACAAGGGGGACGTCACGCTGGATAAGAACGAGCGCATGTCCGTCCTTGCGCAAAACCAGAACAAGTACGATTTTGAGACCGTTCTTCGCACCGTCATGCTGGGGCACGAGCGGCTTGTTCGCATCATGGACGAGAAGGACGCCCTCTACGCCCATGCCGAATTTACCGAAGAGGACGGCGTGCGGGCGGCGGAGCTCGAGGCGGAGTTTGCGGAATTCGGCGGCTGGGAGGCGGAGAGCGAGGCGCAGACCCTTCTCAACGAGCTGGATATCCCGAGCGAATACCACTATCTCACGATGGGGGAACTCGACGGCAAGCAGAAGGTGCGCGTGCTCCTCGCGCAGGCGCTCTTCGGCAATCCCGACGTGCTGCTTCTCGACGAGCCCACCAACAACCTCGACTTAAAGACGGTGCGCTGGCTGGAAAACTACCTGATGGATTTCGAGAACACCATCATCATCGTCTCGCACAACCGCCACTTTCTGAACAAGGTGTGCACGCACATCTGCGACGTCGACTTCGGCAAGATCAACCTCTACCTCGGCAACTACGACTTCTGGTATCAGACGTCGCAGCTCATGGCGCGGCAGCAGCGGGACGCCAACAAGAAGGCCGAACAGCGTGCCGCCGAGCTGAAAGAGTTCATTGCACGGTTCGCGGCGAACGCAAGCAAATCGCGGCAGGCGACTTCGCGCAAGAAGGAGCTGGAAAAGCTGACCATCTCCGACTTCAAGCCGTCGCTGCGCAAGTACCCCTTCATCGACTTCAAGTTCGAGCGCGAGATCGGCAACGACATCCTCGCCGTGGAGGGGCTGACCAAGCGGGGATACTTCGAGAACGTCTCCTTTACGGTGCAGAAGGGGGAGAAGATCGGCATCATTTCCGATAAATCTACCTCCGTCACCATGCTCTACGATATTCTGATGGGCAAGGAGGAGCCCGACTCCGGCACGGTGAAGTGGGGCAAGACCATCGAGACGTCCTATTTCCCCACCAACAACAACGAATTTTTCGAGGGCGTGTCGCTCACCCTCGTGCAGTGGCTGTCGCAGTTCTCCAAGGATCATTACGAGGAATACCTGCGCGGCTGGCTCGGGCGCATGCTCTTCTCGGGCGAGGAGGCGCTGAAGGAGGCCAAGGTGCTCTCGGGCGGCGAAAAGGTGCGCTGCATGCTCGCCAAAATGATGCTCGAGGGCGGGAATTTCCTGATCTTCGACGAGCCCACCAACCACCTCGACCTCGAGTCCATCACCTCGCTGAACAACGGGCTCACGGCGTTCAAGGGCTGCATGCTGCTTACCTCGCACGACCAGGAGCTCATGAACACCGTCTGCAACCGCATCATCGCGCTCGACGGGACGAAGGTGTTCGATAAGAACGTCACCTTCGACGAGTATATCGACCTCGTAAACGCCTGATTGTGGGGCTGCAACGCGGCTTTTTGGCAGGGATATTTATAATTTGGATATATTGGACACGCGCCCGCGGCACCGCCGCGGGTTTTCGCTTGGGCGGAAAGAAGCCTCCATAGTTCTGCCGCGGCATATAATCACGTCATCCTGCCCCGCGCGCTTGTTTTACCGCCCCCTCCGTGGGAGAACGCCCACGTTGCCCCCTCCTCGGGAGGGGGTGGCACGAAGTGACGGGGGTGGGCAGCCCCGCCTGTGAGCGCACGGGTAACCGTGTCATTCTGCCCCGCGCGCAAGGGGGAACGCGTCATCCTGAGCCGAGCTGCTGTACGCAGTCCGCAATCGCCTATCCGCGAAGGATCCCGAACAACGAAGTCCGAACTCTCCATATCGGGATTCTTCGGTCGCTGCGCTCCCGTCAGAATGACGCGTAACCCAAGAGCTCTTCCCGCCCGTCTCCCCCCGAAAAGGCGGCGAAAAAAGCGCAAAAAAGCAGTTTTCGACATTTTTGTACAAAAATCGATGAATTTTGTAAAATAATATTTGAATTTTGTACAAAAATGACTTTACAAATCTTTTTTCGTGTATTATAATGCGATTACTCTCAAAAAAAGGCGGAAAAATCAATGAAAAAAATTTTGATCATGGAAAGCAACGAACAATTTGCCGGCGAACTTGCGGCATATTTTACGGCACAGAAGGACTGCGAGGTCTGCGGCGTGACGGGCGACGGGGAAGAGGGGCTCAAACTTCTCGATAAATTTTCTCCCAACGTCACAGTCGTCAGCTTGTTCCTGAAAAACATGGACGGTTTTACCGTTCTCGAAGAGGCAAAGCACAGCGGCAAAAAGACGGACTTCATCGTACTCGGCAACTTTTCCGACGACGCCATTATCAACCGTGCGATTGCCCTCGGGGCGCGGTACTACTTCATGAAGCCCGTCTCCGCGGAGATCGTGGGCAGCCGCGCGGTGGAACTTTCGGCGGGGCCAGAGGCGGTCGGCACCCACGACAAGTTCGAACGCCGCCGCCCGGGCTCCCTCGACGAGCGCATTTCCAACATCTTCATCTCCATCGGCATCCCGCCGCACATCAAGGGCTACAACTACCTGCGCGAGGGCATAAAAATGGCGGTAAACGACCCCCATATCATCAATAATGTGACGAAGGGACTGTATCCCATCATCGGCGAACGGTTCAACACCTCCGCCAGCAAGGTGGAACGCGCCATCCGCCACGCCATCGAAGTCGCGTGGAACCGCGGGCGCATCGACGCGGTGAACGCCATCTTCGGCGCACGCGTCTACATCGGCACGGAGAAGCCGACGAACAGCGAATTTATCGCACTTGTCGCGGATAAGCTCATTCTCGAGAGCATGGTATAGAGAATTTTTTTGAAAAAAATTGTAAAACGCTGTGAAAACATGCAAAAAATACGGGAATTTTGTTTGCTTTTTCGACAAAAAAGCGATATAATCGTACCATAATCCGAAAAAACAAACGAAGGGGGTATTTTTAGCATGGAAACGGGTACGATCATTTCCATTGTCATCATCGTCGTCGTAGTCGCCGCGATCGTGGGGCTGATCGCGCTGTCTTACGCCGTGAAGAAGGCGTCCGGGAGGCGCGCGGAGGCGAAGGCGCAGGCCGCGGAGGAGCCCGCAGAGGAGGCCGAAGAGGCCGAGGAGCCCGCAGAGGCTGCGCCCGTAGCGGAGCCCGTCGCCGAGGAGACGGCCGAAGAAGAGGCTGAAGAAGCCGAGGAAGAGGGCGAAGAGGAAGAAATCGCCGAGGAGCCCGAAGAGGAAGCTGTCGAGGAGACCGAGGAGGTCGCCGAAGCGGAACCCGAAGAGGAGGAGACCGAAGAGGTTGCCGAGGAGATCGAGGAAGAAGCCGCAGAAGAGGAAGCCGTTGAAGTGGTTGAAGAGGCCGCGGAAGAGCAACCTGTCGCGGAAAACGAGCCCGAAGCGGAGCCCGAAACAGAGCCTGTCTATGCGGAAGTCGCCGCCACCGAGCCCGAGGAGAGGGAGAGCGCGCCGTCCGTCCGCCCCGACGTTGCGGGCGAATCGCTCATCGTCAGGCAGATGAGCCCGGCGCTTCGCGAAGCGCTCGGCGTATTGGGCGCAGAGCACGACGAAGAGGTGTACAGCGTGCGCTATTCCTACTCCTTCAAGGCGCGCCTCGTGCTCGCCCCCGAGGAGATCAAGAGCTACTATTCCGAGCTCGTCACCGAGATCGGCAGCTACAAGAAGATGCGCCGCAGAGACAGCCGCCGCCAGCAGAACGTGAGCGTCAGCAGAACGCGCATCGCCGCCATCCTGTTCAAGGGCAAGAAGCTGTGCATCGCGCTCGCGCTCGACCCCAAGGAATTTGAAGGCACCAAGTACCGCGGGAAGGACGTTTCGGGCATGAAGCGCTTCGCCGCGACCCCCATGCTGTTCAAAGTGGACTCCGCGCGCCGCATCAAGTACGCAAAGGTGCTCATCGCCCGCCTTGCCGAGGAGAACGGCTTGGAGAAGGGCAAGACCGCGCCCAAGGATACCGAAGTGCCCGCGCTCACCCGCGACGAGCTCATCGCCGCGAAGGAGATCAAGGCCACCGGCAAGAAGATCGAGCCCGAGGCCTGACCGCCGCAAATATTTTATAGCACAAGTTCGCCGTCCCGTTTCCCTCGGGGCGGCTTTTGCTTTTGTCCGCCGCCCGCCCTCTCTTGCCCCCTCCGCGGGAGGGGGGTAGGGGGTGGCGCCGCAAATCCCGTACGGCCGCCTGTAAATTCCCCCCATGGGGCGAATTTTCCCGCTTTTTGGCGGGCGGAGCATGGCTTCCGTGCAAAGAAAAATAATTTCGGCAGAAAATCTTGCGTAAATTCATTGAAAAATCCACGCGGAAATGCTATACTGTAAGGTGAAAAAATACGCGGTGTCCCCGTAAGGGGACATACGGAGGAATTATCGTGAACGGGTTCGGTCGGGGAAAGGATGAACAGAAAGAAAAAAAGAGCAAGATGATTTCGCGGGAGACGGTCGGTATGACGCTGCTGCTCTTCTCCACGATCGCTTTCTTGATCGCGGTCACGGGCCCCTATCTCTTCGGAGACGTGGGGCTGGCGATCACGGCCTTCTTTTGCGGCGCGTTGGGCTTTGCCGCCTATCCGGCGCTGCTGCTTATCGCCTATCTCTCTCTTTCGCTCGTCATCGGGAAGAGCCCCATCGACTTGAAGCTCGTGCTGCGCGGCGCCCTCGTGGCGTTGGCGGCGTTCTTCATCGTGCACGTCGCAACGGCGCCCTCCTATGCCGAACTCGGCTTCGGCGGCTACATGTCGGCCTGCTGGCATGCTGCGGAGAGCGGTGCCGCAAATTCCACGGGCGGGGGCGTCATTCTCGGCATCGTCGCCTTCCCCGTCTGCGCGCTCGTCACCGACGTCGGCGCCTATGTGTTCTTCTCGCTGCTCACGGTGCTTGCGGTGTATTTCTTCCTGCGCGCCACACCCCTTCGCGAGCGGATGAAGCGCTCCGCCCGCCCGAGGGCCGCCCACAGCGAAACGCCCGCCGCCGACGTTCGCACGGAGGGGGCTCGTCCCTACCCCGGCGCGATGCAGTTCGGCGATCTTCCCGATCCCGCGCGGGCGCAGATGCCGCAGTCGCCGCAGCCCTATGCGGCTCCCGAGCAGCCCCGTGCCGCAGCGCAGCGCCCCGCATACGACAGGGCGGCGGAAGGGCGGGAGATCCTGTTCGGCAGCGACCCCGCCTCCAACTACCGCTCCAATCTCATCTACGATAGGGACTCCTATTTCAACACCCATGCCCGCGGCAGCAACGTCGTGGGGGGATCGGGCGGAAGCGGCCCCGCGCCCTACACGCCGCCCGCAACTTCCTACGCCCCGCCCGCAAATACGCCGCCCGCTGCGCCCTCCGCGCCCCTTGGGTATTCGGAGAGCTACGCCGCCCATGCGGAGGAGCCCCGTCCCGCCTTCCCGCGCAAGGTCACGGAGGAACGCCCGCACGCCGACGGCGGCTATTCCTACCCCGTGCAGGAAGATTACGACGCCAACTACACCCAGACGCCTTCCTACCGCGCCCCGCAGGAACCCGCGGAGCCCGCAAACCGCAACTACTACGCCCACGACGTAGAGCCCGAGTTCTCCTCGCAGCCCAATGTGTACGATGAACCCGCGCCCCGTCCGCAGCAGCCCGAAACGCCGCCCGCATCGCGTTTTGCTCAGCCCGAAACGCCGCCCGCTTCGCGTTTCGCCCAACCCGAAACGCCGCCCGCTTCGCGCTTCGCTCAACCCGAAACGCCGCCCGCGTCGCGTTTCGCCCAACCCGAAACGCCGCCCGCTTCGCGCTTCGCTCAACCCGAAACGCCGCCCGCGTCGCGTTTTGCTCAGCCCGAAACGCCGCCTGCGTCCCGTTTCGCCCAACCCGAAACGCCGCCCGAACAAATCGATAACGCCGGCAGAGAGGCGGGCTTCAGAAGCCTGTTCTCCCGCCCGTTGGAGGAGCGCACGCACATCGAAAAGCCGCTCCCGTTTGACGACAACCCGCCGGCTTCCCGCTTTAACCAACCCGAGACGCCGCCCGCGTCGCGGATCCCGCCCGACGTTTCGCAGGAGAGCCCCCGCACGGCCGCGCCGTCCGACCTCTCTCCCGACGGCGGCTACCGCGCCCCCGCGGAGAACGACCTGCCCGATCCCGACAGCCGCGTGTTCCGCGCCCCCGTCAGCGACGCCGACCTCTTCGACGACGATGACTTTTCCGATGGGGGAGACTTTGCCGAGGAACCCGAGATCGCTCCCCGCACGCCCCGCACGCGCACCTCTTCGCGCAGCTCGTTCGACTCCGCTTCGTCCTTCGACGCGGGGGAGGAAAAACCTGCGCCCGCGCCCGCAAGGCACATCTACCGCGAGTATGTGAAGCCGAGCACCGCGAACTTCAGCGTGTATGACGACACCGTAAACATGTCGCAGGACGAGATCGAGCGCAACACCGCCACCATCGTGGATACCCTCGCGGGTTTCAAGGTGGACGCCGAGGTCGTAAAGGTGACGACGGGCCCCGCCGTTACCCGTTACGATATCGATATCCCCCGCAACATCACGGTGGGAACGGTCATCAAGCGCGACAAGGAGATCGCCCTTCGCCTGCACGCCCGCGACGGCGTGAATATGTACGCCAACACCGCGTCGGGCACCATCTCCATCGAAGTCCCCAACGTGCACCGCGCCACCGTCGGCATCCGCTCCGTTTTGGAGGCGGACGAATACGTCAACGCCAAGGAAGGCTCGCTGATGTTCGTCATCGGCAAGGACGTCGAAAATAAGAGCGTGTGCGGCAACATCGCCAAGATGAAGCACCTGCTCATCGCGGGGTCGACGGGCTCGGGCAAGTCGGTCTGTCTCAACGCGATGCTCATCAGCCTGATCTGCAAATATTCCCCCGAGGATCTGCGGCTCATTCTCATCGACCCGAAGAAGGTGGAGTTCGCTGTGTTCGACGGGCTGCCCCATCTCATGATCAACGAGATCATCGCCGACGCGCAGAAGGCGGTCATGGCGTTCAAGTGGGCGATCGAGGAGATGGAGCGCAGATACCGCCTCTTCGAACAAAAGACGAGGGAACAGCACATCACCGTCCGCAACGTGGACGAATACAACAGCGTCCGCACCGAGGACGAGGCAAAACTGCCCAAGATCGTCATCGTCGTAGACGAGCTCGCCGATCTCATGTCGGTCGAGAAGAAGAACATCGAGGAGCGCATCCAGCGCATCGCCCAAAAGGCGCGCGCCGCGGGCATCCACCTCGTCATCGCCACGCAGCGTCCCTCGGTGGACGTCATCACGGGCGTCATCAAGGGCAACCTGCCCACGCGTATCGCCTTCCGCGTCATTCAGGAAGTGGACTCCCGCACCATTCTCGACGAGACGGGGGCGGAAAAGCTGCTCGGCAACGGCGATATGCTCTTCCGCACCGAGGGCATGTTCAACTGCCTCCGCGTGCAGGGCGCCTTTTTGAGCTCGGGCGAAGTGCAGGCCATCATC